>JAGGYV010000033.1 GCA_021162325.1 Desulfobacteraceae bacterium
CTGGTGCCGGTATTACCGTCAGGTACAATTATATCATAAAAACAATTCAGAATGATAGCAGACTGAGAGGGCAGATTAACAGAATACGAAAGAAAATAATTAATAATTAAGATGCGACCCTGTTACTCTGTTACTTTCCTGTTGCCGGCGGCACTTTTACCAGAGAGGGATACGAGGTAACTGTGAGTTCATTTTTTATGGGAAGATACGAGGTCACGAACGCGCAGGTGGCTGAGGTCTTCCAGTGGGCATATGATAACAGCAAAGTATCGGCTAACAGCAGCACGGTTCAAAATAATTCGGGAAACCCGCAGGAGTTGCTGGATCTGGATGGCAGTGGCCAGATCAGCTTCTCCAATGGAACGTTTTTCGTGGATAGCAGCAAGGACGATTTTCCCTGCGTGGAAATCACCTGGTATGGGTCAGTGGCGTTTTGCAATTACCTGAGTGAAAAGGAAGACCTGACGCCGTGTTATGACCTGTCCAACTGGTCGTGCGACTGGAGTAAAAACGGCTACCGCCTGCCCACAGAAGCAGAATGGGAATATGCGGCAAGGGGCGGGAGCAACGGAGATAACACACGATATAGCGGTTCAGACACAGTAGATCTTGTGGCCTGGTTTTTCGGTAATTCCGGTGGTCATTCCCATGAAACAGGCACAAAGGCCGCAAACGAGTTGGGAATTTTTGACATGTCCGGCAATGTGTGGGAATGGTGTTGGGACTGGTATACCTCATATCCGTCCAGACCACAGACAAATCCATATGGTCCTGAATCAGGCACGCGCCGTGTAATACGCGGCGGCAGCTGGTTCAACAGCGAGATTCGCTGCTGCGTGTCCTACCGGCTCAGCAACTACCCGGACCTCAGCAGTATCAGCTACGGGTTCCGGCTGGTTCGTGCCCCAGTTTGTTAGGAAGGGTGGATACCTCCTGATGAACAGAATGAGTTCCTGTCCGGTGGTTTTCGACCACCGGCAAATACAAAAAGCCGAACCGGGGCTGGTAGGGATCGTTGGATGACTATCCCGAAGGTCCCGGGAAGGCGGAATGACTGGAATGGTGTTGTCTATTGCTAAATCAATGTTGAGTGTATTCTTTCCAAAACGACAGTATTGCAAAATTTTTTAAAAATGTAGACTATCGATAACTATACGTACTGATCTCGTTTTTTAAATATCAAAATTTTACAACATCTTGGGGTAACAGAAAAGCTTAAAAGTTGTGATCACAACAAAAAATGCCATAAAGAGTGGTGAATAACTATTTCTTTTCCATTGGGGAGGCCTCAAATGAAAAAAAGCCCCGAGCGTTTTCACACTCGGGGCTTTGATATATATAAACCTGCCATTACGACGGGATTGAGACTGGCTCCCCAGCGCGGACTCGAACCACGGACACGGTGGTTAACAGCCACCTGCTCTGCCGACTGAGCTACTGGGGATCAGATAAAACTTTATACTGCATTGTTATAAATATTATATTCCATTGCTCGGTGGTTAATCCCGCCTTGCGGGACTCACCGACTGAGCTACTGGGGATCATCAAGATTTAATTAACTAATGATAAATCATATGATTGTCAAGGGGAAAATTATCTTTTATGTCTTGTTATTATTGTTTCAAATCCTCAATCGCTTCAGGGTTTCTTTTTTTGGGCATCCCTCTTCATCCCATCCCATTATCTCATAATAATATTTTCTGGCACGATCAAAATCAGTTTTGTTAATTTTTGCCCCTTTTGAAGGGCCATCCGGAATTTCCTGCTCCATAAACGGCAATAGCTCACTGTCTTCCCCCCCCAGTTTTAAATACAATTTTCGCTGCAACTGGATGGTCCGTTCACCAATTTGCATCAAATCCTCAAAGCTAAGCTCAAATCCGGTGGCGGCATTCACCATGTCAATGATCTCATCAAACGAAAAAATATTTCCGGGACCAAAAATAAACATGCACAGGCTCAATGAATCCATGGCCGCATAGTAGATTTGCGTTGCTTTTGCGACATCTATTTTTGCCTCATCAAGGGCATCCGGCGCTGACGTCACTTTCAGGTTAAACTTTTTTAAGCTTGCCGAATGAGCAGCCATCCAGTCATGCTCCTGTTTCATATGGTCCGCCGGATTGGGCCCATGCAGATAGGCAAAACCGATACCCGGTTTTTTTCTCGGCATATGGGCCGGCAGACCGACCCCATTTACAAATCGGGAATATGGCATGGTCTGAGAACCGAGTTTATCAATTGCCTGCCCGATACCGTCAGCCAGAAGATTTCCCAGGTCATTTTCCCGAAACGTGATGTTTCGGATCAGTTCAAGGACTTTTTGACCGTCTCCAAACCGGATGGAATACCCCTCTTTTTCCTGATCCAACACACCGCTTTCAAAACAGTCCATCAGCCAGGCTATCATATTGCCGGTTGAAATCGTATCCAGCCCCAGCCGGTTACAGAGCTCACAGGCCTCCATGCATGTTTCAAGATCGTCTTCAAGGCCGATGTTGGCCCCAAGCATGGCGATACTTTCATATTCCGGCAAACTGCTGTGAGCGGGATTTATTTTTGAACTTTTTTTACACGCCACAAAGCAGTTTTTACATGCGGTAATCCGTCCGACGATTTCTTCTTTTGCTGTTTCATGATTGTAATGCTTCAAATCCACCGTGTCTTCCGGGCATCCGGAATTAAAGTTATGGGTAGGCAAATTACCGATTTTCCGGTTCATTTCAAGCAACCCATAGGTTCCGAGGTTTCTTAAAACCCCCAAAAAAGACCGGGGATTTTTTTTAATGGATTCGGCAAAATCTTTCCTGCCTTTACGATTGACCTGTTTGACTGTTTCAGGGTTTTTAAAAACCGTTTCCTGATCCCCGCGAACGGCTACCGCCTTCACTAATTTTGATCCCAGAACCGCCCCCAGCCCTCCCCGGCCAGCATAGTGTTCCGGTTCAAACATGATATTGGCATACCGTACCTTATTTTCACCCGCCGGGCCGATAGATGCGATACAATAGTCTTTTCCCATGTCCGTGACCAGCTGCTTCCGGGCATCCAACTGATCCATTCCCCAAAGGTCACCGACTTCAACAAAACGCACCCTGTTATTATTGATGTCCAGCACAACCGGGATATCAGATTTTCCGGTAATTACCAGCGCGTCAAATCCCGCGCGTTTAATCGCCGGCCCGAATTCGCCGCCGGCCTGGGACAGATAAATCCCCGTAGACTCGGGGGCTGTTGACAAAATATTCACCCGGGTGGCACCACAGACTGTTGACCCGGCCATAGGGCCGGTGGCAAAAATAATGGGATTGTCAGACGCAAATGAATCCACTGGTTCCAACCCGTCAATCATTTCTTCATACAGGGCGGCCCCCAGAAGAGCCCCACCCATATATTTTCTGTAATACGGCTCATCTTTTTCAATAATGTTGAAATCTTTTCGATCCAGATCAACAACCAGTATTTTTCCTTTAAACCCGTACATTGTCAAATCTCCTGAATAAATTGAACAATCCATCGTGTGACAACAACTTCGTCGGTTTTCTCATTCAATGTCGGGATGGCTGCATCTATGGCCTGTTGCCCGATTCGATCCTTCCGGATATCCATTATATCTTTTTCAAAAGCTACCGTAAATTCCGGATGGGCCTGGATACCCAGAAAATTGTCGCCTACGGTATATATGGAACAGGGGCAATGAGAATTTCCGCCCAGTACTTCACCATTTTCAGGGATCTTAATGACCTGGTCCGCATGACTGACAATCATCCGGTAGATGTCCAGTTCCGGCTGCATCCAGGGCATTTTTTGATGTATCTTCACCGCTTTAATGCCAACCCCCCAGCCCTGGTCTGATTTCTCACATTTACCCCCCAATGCCTCGGCCATCATCTGGTGACCAAAACAGATACCCACAAATTTCCTGTTGTGATCATAGAGTTCCCGGACAAATTCTTTAAACCGGAGAATCCATGGATCATTATCATATACCGAATAGCGTGCCCCGCTGCTGATAAATCCGTCATAATCATTTACCGAATCCGGGTATTCTCCGATGGTGACATTAAATACATCTAAAGAGACTTCCAGTGCGACCCGGTCAAACAGGTTTTTAAAAAGATCCGGGACATCCCCATGCGCCGGCTGAAGCTCTTTGACCACATGATCACACTGGAGCAGTGCGATCTTCATAATGCGACCTGATAAACAGATAACAAATCAGCAAGTCCCACCGGAATCATATTGGTCGGGTGGCAGGGATCTTCGAAAGCTTCTTTTGCCAACAATTCCAAGTCTTTTTCAAGGACGCCATGAGTTGAAAGCCCCGGAGCAATGTCCAGTGTTTCATTAAACTGTCGACACATGTCCGCCAGAGAACCAGCGATATACCCTCGGTCTGTAAACAATGACCGCACCCGGCTCACCCGGAGTTTCTGATCTTCATTCAGGTCTGATTTTTCAATAAATGAAATGGCCGACGGCATAAGCAGAGCATTTGCCAGCCCGTGATGCATGTTGCATCGGCTGGACAATGGATGTGCCAGAGAATGAATCATGCCAAGACCTTTCTGAAAAGCCGCAGCACCCATGGTCGCGGCAATGAGCATGCGTTCGCGGGCATCCAGATTCCGGCCGTCTTTAAAGGCTTTTGGCAGCCAGTCCAGAACCAGTTCCAGGCCCTGCAAGGCGATACCGTCTGCGATGGGATGAAAACCGGGCGCAAACCAGGCTTCCAGGCAATGGACAAGCGCATCAACACCGGTCGCAGCCGTAATATGCGGCGGCAGACCAACGGTCAGTTCAGGTTCCAGCACCGCCATATCCGGCAATAAGTCCGGATGAAAATAAATCGCCTTTTTACCGGTGGCTGCTGAAATGATCACCGCTGATCGCCCCACCTCGCTTCCCGTACCTGCGGTTGTGGGGATGGCATACAATGGCGGCATAAGTTCCGTAATCAGCCGGTCCCCGCCTGTGGCATCATCATATTGGGCCAGGGGCGGTTTGTTGGATGCCATAATTTTGATAGCCTTTGCCGCATCCATAGGGCTTCCCCCGCCAAGAGCAATAATACTATCGCATTGGCTGTCTTTAAAAGCTGCCGTCCCTTTGGTTACATCTTCTTCAATGGGGTTCGGATGGGTTTCCGAAAACACAAAAAACGCTACCTGCTGTGCATCAAGCAATAATGTAAGCTTTTCCAGCACCCCGCAGGCCTTTAATGTTTCATCGGTCACGATTAAAACCCGCTGATGGGCTTTTGCCTTCAGGCGGTTAACAAACTCCGCGAGCGCCCCCTGACCGCTCAATATGATGGTCGGGAAATTATACTGGTTCATACTAAAAATTCTCAAAAATTAATAATTTTATATAGTTATCCACTTCTGCGAAGTTGTATTAAAAATCCTCCTCAACACCGTAGTCATCAGGCTCATTTTGCAAAAATACAATATATCAGAAAGTATTTGCCCTGTAAGGGCCGCGCATAATAGCCCAGGGCAACGCCCTGGCGTTTTGGTTATATTAATTTCAGCCCTGAAAGGGCGTAACATAGTTTTACCGATCCCACTCAATTCACCGTATTAACAATATGTTATGCCCTTTCAGGGCTAACTCTATTTCTATCTTTTACCGGGGCGTTGCCCCGGGCTGATATGTCATGCCCCTTCAGGGCTTTTCTCCTGAGTTCATCTATAAGTCTAAATGATTACCATTCGTTTCTATTTTGGAAATGCGATAGTTTTTGCAAAATCAAAATTGTGCAGCAACCTGAACATTTCAAGTTTCGGAACGGTGCAGGAACAAGGCATTTCAGCCTGAAGACGTAGTTCTTTACTTCGAGGGCTGAATAACGCAGTGCCTGTGCTGCTCCGGCTCTTGAAATGGTCAGGCTATATAATTTCGAAGTAGCGTTGTAATTGCCAGTTCGTCACAAACTTTTCATATTCCCGGACTTCCCAGTCCCGGGAACTGACATAGTGATCCACAAATTCATCCCCAAACAGGTCCCTTGCCGCAGCAGACTGGTTGAAAAGTGCGGTGGCATCCCTCAGGTTTGTGGGAAACTGCAGTTCCTCCGGCAAAGATTCCTGGATCTCATAAGCATTTCCGGCAATCGGAGCACCCAGGGTTAGCTTTTCCTCAATCCCTTTAAGACCGGCCCCAATGACTGCGGCCGCTGTCAGATAGGGATTGCCGTCTGCCGCACCGACTCGAAATTCCATGCGCTGGGAATTGGCACCTCCTAAGATGGCCCGCAATGCCGTGGTCCGGTTATCAATGCCCCAGGTTGCTGATGTGGGCGCCCAGGCGCCTTTGGTCAGTCGGGTATAACTGTTAATCGTCGGCGCGGACATGACCAGAAAGGCTTTCAAATATTTCTCAACACCGGCAATATTATGACGCATGAGGTCACTCATGCCGTAAGGCTGATCCGCATCATGAAAAACAGGTGCCCCTGTTTTCAGGTCATACAGGGACAGGTGCATATGACCGCTCTGGCCGGGATAATCCATGGACCATTTGGCCATAAACGTGGCGATCATCTCCCGTTTTTGAAAAAAAGTTTTAGCAAAGGTTTTGAACAGGTTGGCTTTGTCTGCTGGGATAATTCCAATATCATGCTCAATGGCAGCCTCCCAAACACCCGGCCCGGTTTCACAATGGAGACACTCAATTTCAATATCAAGCTTTTTAAAATATTCAATAAACTCGTTGAACAGCTCGGACAGCCACACACTTCTTAAAACGGAATATCCAAACATTCCCGGAGACAGAGGCGTCAGGTTCTGGTAATTTTTTTCCCGGACACTATGGGGGGTTTCCTTAAAAACAAAAAACTCATACTCAAACGAATATCGGACGCCAAATCCCATACTTTCCGCACGTTGTAACACCCGCTGTAGCAGTGATCGGGGACAAATGGGATGCAGGCCATTATTTTGATGCACAAATTCGCCTAAAAAAAAAGGGACATCCGCTTCTTCCGGCAGCCGCCTTTCCGTGGACAAATCGATTTTAAACAACGCGTCCGGAAACGCAGTATGCCACCCGGTAAACGTCGCATTGTCATAAAGCTGATCCTCACAGTCCCAACCCAGTACGCAATCACAAAACCTGCCGGTGGCCCGGGCCACGGATTTGAATTTTTTTAAGGAAATATACTTTCCCCTTAAAACCCCGTCAATGTCCGTTAAGGCGATTTTAACCTTATTAACGCCTTCTGCTTTAAGATCTTTCAGCTTTTGTTCGATCATGTGCGGCATATGGATTTCTCTCCTTATCATCACCAGTGCATTGAACGAAAACCTATTGTTTCGGCTTGTTTTTGATGTGGAGGAAGGGTTCTCCTAAAAAAATCCTTATTCGAGATCAACTTTTATCGAAAGCTCCATCAATTGGTCTGCTGCGGCAGAAGACGGTGCGTCGGTCAGCAGGCAGGCACCTTTCTGGGTTTTCGGAAACGGTATGACTTCCCGAATCGAATCCCCACCGCAAAGAATAGCCATCAGGCGATCCAGACCAAAGGCCAACCCGCCATGGGGCGGTGCACCGGAATCCAGTGCTGCAACCAGGAATCCGAATTTTTCCTCATATTCCTCTTTTTCCATACCCAGCGCTTTAAACACCTTGATCTGGAGATCTTTTTGATGGATACGGATACTGCCGCCGCCGATTTCAGAGCCATTCAAGACCATGTCATAGGCTCTTGAATTCATCGCCAGCGGATCTGTTTCCAACAACTCGCAATCAGATTCCAGCGGGGATGTGAACGGATGATGCAGGGCCTGATACCGTTTTTCCGTTTCATCATATTCAAACATCGGAAAATGGGTGACCCATACAAAATTGAATTCTTTCGGATCCATCAGGCCCAGCTTTGCGCCCAGATGATTTCTAAGGTTGCCCAGGGCATCATTGGTTATTTTCGGCTGATCCGCCACAAAAAAGATCAGATCGCCCGGTTCCATGTTCAAGCGATCCGTCATCTGCTGTTTTTCTTCATCTGTAAAAAACTTGGCAATCGGCGACTGCCATTCATTTTCCCGGACCTTGATCCAGGCAAGCCCCTTGGCCCGGTACACGCCGACAAATTCGGTTAAATCATCAATTTCTTTTCGGCTGAAATTTTCACACCCTTTGGCATTTAATGCTTTGACCATGCCGCCTTTTTTCACCACATTGGCAAACAATTTAAACCCGGAAGTGCCGACAATATCTGAAATATCCTTTAATTCCAGCCCGAACCGAAGATCCGGCCGATCCAGACCAAACCGGTCCATGGATTCGGCGTAAGTTATCCGCTTAAAGGGCGTATCCAGGGTGATATCTAAAACTTCCTTGAAAACCGCCGATACCAATCCCTCGGCAATAGCCATGACATCTTCTTCCCCCACAAAGGACATTTCCATATCCACCTGGGTAAATTCCGGCTGACGGTCCGCCCGGAGGTCTTCATCCCGGAAGCACCGGACAATCTGGTAATAGCGATCAAACCCGGAAATCATCAACAGCTGCTTAAACAACTGGGGGGACTGGGGAAGCGCATAGAACATACCCTGGCTGATCCGGCTGGGCACCAGGTAATCCCGCGCACCTTCCGGCGTGCTTTTGGTTAAAACCGGCGTTTCAATATCAAAAAAACCGTTTTTATTCATATAATTACGAATCGCGGCACTCGCCTTGTGACGGGTAATAATATTCTTCTGCATTTTGGGCCGACGCAGATCAATATGACGGTGCTGCAAACGGATACTTTCAGAGACATCAATATCATCTTCGATCATAAACGGTGGCGTCTGGGCCTTGTTTAAAATTTTTAACTCATTGACCATTACCTCGATTTCACCGGTAACCAAATCCGGATTAGTCATTCCATCAGGCCGATGCTCCACCTTGCCTTTGACGGCGATAACAAACTCGCCCCGGATATCATGGGCTTTTTCATGGACCGCGCTGTTGTGCTCCGGGTTAAACACGACCTGGGTAAGACCGTTATGGTCCCTTAAATCAATAAAAATAACACCGCCATGATCCCGCCGACGCTGTACCCATCCCATCAATACCACTTCGTTCCCAACATTTTCTGAACCCAGCTCACAACAATGATGCGTTCGCCGCATATCTCCCAATGGTTCTGTCACTGAATAACTCCTTTCAAACAACTCTATTCTGAGTTGTCAGATATTTTTTAATATAATTGACCATCCCTTCAATGGGGACGGTGACCTGTTCCTTGGTTACCATATTTCGTAAAACAATTGCACTGTCTTCAATTTCCTGGGTACCCACGATCAGGACATTGGCAGCATTGATCCGGTTTGCCCGCTTCATCAAGGCCTTAAGGCTTTTACCGGAAAAATCGATTTCCGTCCGGATGCCTTCGACGCTCAAAGCACATGACCACTCAAATGTTTTTTCCCGGGATTCCTCGCCTAAAGCCGCGATAAAAATATCCGGGGCCAGTTCTTCTTGGGGATGCCCCTGCATCACAAGGGCTGCCAGCCGATCCAGGCCGATGGCAAACCCGATGGCCGGTTGTTCCGGGCCGTCAAGCATTTTAACCAGCATATCATATCTGCCGCCGCCGGCAATGGCATTTTGGGCACCCAATGCATTCGTCTGAATTTCAAAAGCCGTCCGGGTATAATAATCAAGCCCCCTGACCAGGCGGGGGGTCAGTTCAAACGGAATCCCCTGTTGTTTGAGTGCCGACTGAACCGAGTTAAAATGCCCGGCGCAATCTTCACACAAATAATCCGTCATAGACGGGGCATCACCAATCGCTTCCTGGCAGGACGGCACTTTACAGTCAAGCACCCTTAACGGATTTTTGTCCTGCCGGCGGACACAGTCTTTGCACAGGCTTTCTGTTTTTGATGCTAAAAACGATGACAGCGCCGCTTTAAATGTCGGCCGGCATGCCGGGCATCCCAGAGAATTGAGTTGAACGGTCAACCCGGAAATTTTCAGGCGCTCAAAAAACGTCCAGAGCATAAAAATCAGCTGAGCGTCAATATACGGTGACGCAATCCCGAAAACTTCAGCATTAATCTGATAAAACTGACGGTATCTTCCTTTTTGCGGTCGTTCCCGCCGGAACATAGGGCCGATGGTATATAATTTCTGAATCGGCTCTTTGGCGTAAAGTTTCTGCTGAATGTATGACCGCACCACAGAAGCTGTGGCTTCCGGCCGCAGGGTAATCAGTTCTTCTTTGCTGCCGGCAAATGTATACATTTCTTTTTCAACGATATCGGTAAGTTCTCCGATACTCCGCTGAAACAATTCTGCTTTTTCAACAATCGGCAGCCGGATCTCCTTAAACCCGAAAGACTGAAAAAGCGCAATGGCCGTATCTTCAATATGCCGCCAGGTCTCGGTTTCATCCGGCAGAATATCTTTAAATCCCCTGATTAATTGTATCATATTAAATCGCTCGTCTGGTTAAATCACTCGTCTGGCAGGCAATGGCTGTGTAATTTTTTTTACGTTTGCAATGCCTGTTAATTTTTTCTATACTATAACAAGTTCAACAGGATAGATTGGATTTATAAATAAAAAGTACAATCTGTTATTCATATGTAAAACGTTTCACTTAGTCAATATTAATGTTCTTTTCAGCACCATTGCCAAAACACTAAAAAATATATTCATACAAGTTGTTAACAGGTTGTTAAAATTAAATATATCAGGCTTCTCAATCAGCTCTACCTGGCTTGACGACTCTATTCTTCAATTAAAAAAGAACAGAATCGTAAAAAATCAAATTTCGATGGCAAAGAAAAAAGATCAAATTCAAGGCGCGCAAATCCTGTGTAATGATCCGTACTTAACGTACTTTAAAGAAACGAAGGATGTCGCGCAACGCAGAAGTTGGACTTTTCCCGAAGCCATCAAAAAGGAGATATTCCATGCCGTCAAATATTACAATTAACACACTTTACAGCATGAAACAAAAAGGGGAAAAAATCACATCCATCACCGCCTATGACTACCCCTTTGCCAAAATATCTGATGAAGCGGGTATCCACATAATTCTGGTGGGGGACTCTGTCGGCATGGTCGTTGCCGGAGAAGACAATACCCTGGGGGTCACCATGGATCAGATGGTATATCATACACGCATCGTCGCCAAAGCGGTTAACCATGCGATGGTCATTGCGGATATGCCATTTATGTCATACCAGACATCCGCCGAACTGGCCATCGCCAATGCGGGTCGATTTTTAAAAGAATCCAATGCATCGGCCGTCAAACTAGAAGGAGGCGCTTCGGTGAGCAAAACTATCAAAGCCATTACTGAATGCGGCATACCGGTCCAGGCCCATATCGGCCTGCTCCCTCAGTCAGTGCACCAAATGGGCGGCTACCGGGTTCAGCGGGATGAAGCACAGTTATTGTCAGATGCCCGGACCGTGGAAGACGCCGGTGCTTTTTCCGTAGTTCTCGAGGGGATCCCGGCGGATATTGCGGCTGAAATCACCCGGGCAGTATCTATCCCGACAATCGGCATTGGGGCCGGGCCGGACTGTGACGGCCAGATTCTTGTCATTCATGACCTGCTCGGCATAACAGACCGGCGGCTGCCGAAATTTGTTAAACAGTACGCTTCTTTACGGCAGCAGGCAACGGATGGAATAAAAGCATATATTTCGGATGTGGAGAATAAAACATTTCCGTCAAAAGACCACTCCTACTAGCAGGGAAATATCAATGGCCTTTACGTAAATGAGAAGACCTGTCATCCCGATTCTTTTTAAAAAATTTGTTTAATGACTACTAACTATGACATGATCTTATTTAATGCGAAACAATATTGATCTAAATACATTCCAGCTTAAGACCTATTCCATCGAACTGCCATTCACCCGACTCAAGCTCGGCGTCGACAACGTCCGTTTAGACGTTTATATCAGCTCCGAATTTCGTAAGGTTACTGAGCGATTTGTTTTTGAACTTATTATTAAATACGCGGAAGCGTCAGCACCTTTTATAATTAATCCGGAAATTAACTGGTTCAAGGAAACTTCTGAATTCCAGAGACTTTGCAACGAGGTTTTAACAGACGGCGTTAATACGGCAAAGTCTGAAAGTGAAATTCAAATCGACTTTCTGGCCCAAACCGCTTTGGTCAAAATGCTGACCGAAGAAATTCAAAATCAATACAATGAAGCCATTCAGCACTGTAAAAACGTTATTCGGAAACAGGAATTGTCCCACCAAATGGAAGAGACGCTAAAACTCAGAGAAGAGGTCGCTTCCATTATTCAACGCAAGAATCAGATTGTCAGAAATGTCGGCGCGGAACTTTTCGAGTATTTTATCGAAGTCCAAAATGACGTCAACAAACTCCGGACATCCAACTTTGGTGATGATGCAACGCTTCCGGAAGAACTTTTTTCTAATCCAATTCTTCAGATGGCCACCCATTCAGACGGTTTTTTCATGATTGAAAATTATGTATTAATGGGACACCGACTGGAAGACCCGGTCAACTACAATACATTGATCAATCTGCTAACCGCTTTTTTAAGCCGCAAGGACAGGCAGCCTGAAAAAAACAAAGCACCCGCTGCAGAAAAATATCATGAATCGTTAAAAAATTACATCACACCATTTGACACCCGGACAGATGGCTGGATTAAACATGTCGATAATATCGACAAACTGTTCAACTATTTCGAATCTCAGGAAGGACTGAAACAGCTAAAAAAAGGCAATGCGACATCCCGTGAAATTCAAACCGCAAAAAAAGCCGTTAGAAAACAAAAAAGATTATTAAATCAAATATTTAAACTTATTTCAAAAGAAAAAATGATCAGCGGAATTGTTGCTGCATATCTGATTCAGCCGATATTTGAACGATATTGCCCCCCCTTATCCCCTCAGGAATGCCTACAGTACCTTGTTGTTCCAAAAGCCAGAAAAAATACCGTTCGAAAATTAAAACGATTTAAAAAATATTTTGGAAAATCATTTCCTTTGTCCCCATTAAGAAGAACCATTCGCAGCGTTCAAACAACATCCCGAACGGCTCAGAAAAAATATTTGCTCCAGTTTTTAAGAGATTTCTCAAAATATCACAGGGACTTAAGAAACAATCTACTGATCAGAGAATCATCCGACAGTATCAACATTACCACTGACGAAAAAATTATCAATCTGTCCCGGAGTAACCACTGCCTGTATGAGTTTAAACTTTCACATGAAGACGTTTTTGATAAAAAACCGATTATTAACCATGCGGTTCTCAAGGCGGATGTCAGAGGATCATCCACGATCATTAAACAGATGAAATCAAAAAAACTGAATCCCGCATCGAATTTCAGCCTCAATTTTTTTGAACCGATCAGCAAAATTCTATCCCTGTATGGGGCGGTCAAAATTTTCATTGAAGGGGATGCTATTATTCTGTCGATATTTGAGCACCAGGACACCCCCGGAAGATGGTATAGCGTTTCAAGAGCCTGCGGCCTGGCAATCAACATTCTGATGATTGTTAGAAAATACAATAAAACAAACAGAAAAAAAGGACTCCCCATACTGGAACTGGGGGTGGGGGTTGGATTTTCCAATGGATCGCCGACATTTTTTTATGATGACGAGAATCAAATCATGATTTCGCCGGCAATCAATGATGCGGACCAGCTGTCCCGGTGCGATAAGACCCTGCGCCAGCATTTGTCTAAAGAAAAACTGCCATTTAATGTCTATGAACTGCAGCCGGCCCTGAACCCGGAAACATCCATTCTATTTAATCATAAAACGCTTCGATACAATGTGAAAGGCATCCAGCTATCACTCAAAGGATTTAAAAAGCTGTCAAAAGAGATCCACTTAAAACGACTCGAATGCCAAATGCCGGAAGTCGGAAACGAAATGCTGATTTTTTACACCGGCAAATTCCCGACAACTGCCGGAAATTTTCAGCGCTTGATCATCAGAGAAGCATTCATTCCTGAAATATCTATAAAGGACCTGAGCACTATCGGGCAAACGGAAAACAAGTATTATGAAGTGTGTACCAACCAGAAAATTTATGAGCACGTTAAAAAAACCATCAAAGAACCCTGAGCCCACAGTTCTCACTATTGCCGGCTCTGATCCGTCCGGGGGTGCCGGTATCCAGGCAGACCTTA
Source organism: Desulfobacteraceae bacterium (assembly GCA_021162325.1). Classification (GTDB taxonomy): domain Bacteria; phylum Desulfobacterota; class Desulfobacteria; order Desulfobacterales; family Desulfosalsimonadaceae; genus SURF-3. Next base: position 14,142 of record JAGGYV010000033.1, read on the forward strand.
AAACCTTTACTGCGGCCGGCGTTTACGGCGCTTCAGTGATCACTGCCTTAACCGCACAGAATACACAGACGGTCTCTGGGACCATGGCAATTCCGGCAGACTTTGTAAAACAGCAGCTGGATGCTGTTTTATCGGATATCCGTGTGGATATTATCAAACTCGGCATGCTGCCCGACGCTGACATCTGCAAAATTATCACGCCGTATTTAAAGGACACACCGGTTGTTTGTGACCCGGTTATGATATCCACCAGCGGATACAGCCTGATTGACGACCCGGCGATTGCAGCGCTGACCGAACATATCATTCCCTGCGCCACTTATATTACCCCCAACTATGATGAGCTCAAATCTTTGTATGGCAAAGAAATCAAAAACATTAAAACTGCCGGAATAGTCATACTTAAACGGTTTGACAATCTTTTGGGAATTGTTTTAAAAGGCGGGCATATTAACACGGACAGCCAGAACGTCACAGACATCCTGCTGTTGAAAGACGGCAGCAATATTGCCGAAATTGTCGAAACCAATCCCCGGTATCACACAAAAAACACCCACGGCACGGGGTGCACCTTTGCATCCGCGTTTGCCGCATTTTTAGCCCAAAAAATGGACCCAGCCACTGCCTTTTCAAAGGCCGTTGCTTTTACCAATCACCTGATTGATATCTCCAAAGACACCCAAATCGGCCAGGGCAACGGACCGCTCCTGCATCACCAGCACACTGAATAGTGAACATTGAACATTGAAGACCGAAGACTGATGTCGTTTCTCGCCACTATTTTTTATACAAATAATTCTTCCACCTTCTACCTAATTACAGCCGTGAAGCACGAGTTTTTTTCACTGTGTAACTATTTGATTTCATAGAGTTTGATAAATTTACAGGAAATTATTTGTCGTAATAGCTTATTTTTTTACTATATTTACCCTTA
>JAGGYV010000241.1 GCA_021162325.1 Desulfobacteraceae bacterium
CTTAGTCTATATAAAAGGGTATGTCAATTCGGTTGGCGTAAAAAAAATTATTTTTTTCAAAAAAATGCTTGACATGGATAACGCAATGCGTCATATATGCCATAACGCAACGCGTCATAAGAAATAATGCAATGCGTCACGGATGTTTTTAAAACTTTTGTAAACTTTTTAAAATTTACAGCGGTATCGACAAGATTAACGGATTTACCATATCTTTTTAATTAATAACTTTTTCAGGAGGGTAGAACAATGGCGAAAAAAGAAGCAAAAAAAGAAGAAGCAAAAAACAATGTAATCGTGGAAAAATTTCAGAAGACGTCTGAGGCTGTCACCGAGAAAATCAAAGACTACAATGAGAAGTACCTGGCAGAAACCATTGAGAAGGGAAAGAAAACTTTCAAAGAGTACAATGAAAAATACGTTTCTCAAAATATTGAAAAGGGTAAAGAGACCATTAAGGAATACAATGAGAAATACGTGACAAAAACCCTTGATAAAGGCAAAGAATATTTTGACGGGCCGTACAAAAAGATTTCCAAAACCGTTGACGAATTTCTGGCAAAAGGCCGTGACATGGAAAAAGACGCTCTTAAAAAGCTTGATGAAGTTGTCGATAACGGTAAAAAAATCATGTATAAAATTCCTATGGTTGAAACCGTTGAAAAGAAAGTTTCTAAAAGCCTGAATTCTCTGCCGAGCATTATCAATATGCCGAATAAAGGTGAAATCAAAAAATTGACCATGGCCATGCAGGCGTTGAATACCAACATTGAAACACTGAAAAAACAAAAAGCGGCATAAAAAAATTAAATCGACGGCGGCATACTTTTAACGTGTGCCGCCGTTTTAATTAAATGATTTAATGGGTATTTTATTTTTAGTTTTTTTATGCTATAGATAATCAAATATCTTTTAAATACATTTTTTTAATTATTTTGAATGAATGCACGCTAAAGGAGGTCCGGATGTATACTATAAAAAAATATGCCAATGGTCGATTTTACGATACCGTTATAAAGAATTACATCACACGCTCCCAGATTTTTGAATTGATCCGTTCCAGAAAAAAGATCGAAATTGTTGATACGAAGTCCGGAACGGACATTACAAAAGAACTCGTCTCTCAGATCAAGGCCAAGGAAGCAAAATCCGGTAAACAGAAACCCAAATCAAAAGCAGCTTCTAAAAAGACAAAAAAAGATTCAGCCAGCTATATCGTGCAGCTTTTTAGAAAAGGCGGCGACACACTTTCTGATTATGGTAAAAAATATGCCTCTATGTGGCAGGAAATGCTGACCATGTCTAAAGAAGAGGTTGACAAGATTGTTAATCTGCTGGTCAAGGATAACAAAATTTCAGAATTCGAAGCCACAAAGCTGAAAAAAGAAATACTTAAATACCGCAATAATATTCAAAGCTGGATTACAAAGAATATTGACCATCGGATCAATGAAGTTCTCGATAAAATGAACCTGGCCAACAGGGATCAGGTGGTGGCGCTGACAACTAAAATTAAATCATTAAATACTAAAATTTCAAAACTTGAAAAAATAAAAAGTTCAGCCAAGCCTGGGAAGTCAACGTCCAAAAAAACTTCAGCAGCCAAAAAAGCGAAAAAATAACCAGTTATAAATTTTCGTGGCTTTTTCATGTCAGCCAAGAACACAGCCAAAAATACAGCCAAGACGACAGATGAACACCTGATTTCCGGAGAAAAGAAAGCCAGCGTTGCCGGTTCATCTGTTTTAGAGGAACCGGCTGCCGCATGGCTTGACCGATTGTTATCCCGTCGATTGGTTTTTGTGATGGGAAAAGGCGGAGTGGGCAAGACAACCATCAGTATTGCCCTTGCGTCTGCTGCTGAGCGCATGAATAAAAAAGTACTTCTGGCGGAAATCGGAGATACGGATTCCATTGGAAGACTATACGGGGATAAAGCCCTGACGGAAGTCCCCCGGCGGTTGACGCAGCTTATCTGGGGGGCCCGGGTTGACCCTAAAGCTGAGCTCGAAGCCTATGTCCGTTCGCATGTTACACCCGGATTTATTGCCGGTAAAATAGTCCGCAGCCGGTTGTTTGAATATCTTTTTGATGCAACCCCCGGCTTAAAAGAGGTCATGAGTCTTGGCCGTCTGTGGCGATGGGAAAAGGAAGAAAATAGCCTCGCCAGGGCAACATATGATCTAATAATTGTTGATGCGCCCGCAACCGGTCACGCGATGAGCCTTCTGCGCCTGCCTGATTTATTGATTAATATGATCCGGGTAGGCCCGGTGTCAAACCAGATACGCGGCCTTCAGCGTCTTTTGAAAAATCGTCAAAAAACCAGTCTTGTTCTTGTTTCTCTTCCTGAAGAACTTCCGGTCAATGAAGCCATTGAATTTTATTCAATGGCTGAAAATACGCTTGATATGCCGGTTGCCGCTACATTTATCAATTGTGTATATCCTGTTGTTTTTAGTCGGATTAATTTGCAGCAGATTGAATCCATTGAAAGCAGTGACCCGGCTTTTCCTCTTTCCGCTCTAAGCAGGCTTATCGCATCCGCCAGGATTTTAACACGTCGACAAAGCGATCAGCAAAAGCATATTAAAGAAATTTATGCCAAATCAACCGGTCACGTTCAGGAAATCCCCTTTTGTTTTACAAATGATTTGACAATCAATCAAATTCGGGAATTGTCGTCTTTTAATTAGCGCTTTAACTAATTAGGGGGTGAACGAAAAGTCCGGTTTCTCGTAGGTTGGGTAGAGCCCGCTCTGACATGTTGGGTTTCGCTACGCTCTACCCAACCTACGAGAATCAAATATTTAGTCGAACTTAGATTCTAAAAGGGCGAAACCCAACAAAATATTTCCGGTGGGTTTCCGTTCAGACATTAATTAAAATTTTTCTAAAAATATCGATGACCTCTATGCTAAATTGTATCAATGAACCAGACGGTCCGGAAATTATTGTATGCTGCGGCAGCGGCGGTGTCGGGAAAACGACTATCTCGGCTGCCATCGGTTTACATGGTGCGTTGTCCGGTAAAAAAACAATTGTTTTGACGATTGATCCGGCAAAACGTTTAGCGGATTCCCTTGGTTTAAAAAGATTTGACTCGGATGCGCAGCGGGTTCCGGTTGAAAATCTCGTCGCCGGTGATGATTCCCCAATTCCTGATGCGGGTTTGTATGCTATGATGCTGGATGCCAAACACACGTTTGATCAATTGATTTCCCGGTACGCACCTTCTGAGTTACAGAAAAAAATTTTCAAAAACAGGTATTACCAGCATTTGTCGAATAATATGGCAGGTTCCCATGAATATATGGCAATGGAAAAGCTTTATGAAATATTCAACCAGAATCAATATGACCTGATTGTTCTGGATACGCCGCCTAGCCGACGGGCACTTGATTTCCTGGAGGCACCTCAGCGGATGTTAAATATTCTCGGTCATAATTTTTTCATGAGGATGTTTAAACCCTATCTAAAGGCCGGAAGATGGGGTGTTCGTTTTTTAAACATTTTCGCATCGCCGGTTTTAAAGGGTGTCAGCAAGGTACTTGGAAAACAGGCCTTAGATGATTTTGCGGGATTTATGCAATTGTGGGATGATATGATGTTTGAAGGTTTCAGCCGCCGCGCGACCGCAGTGAAAGAATTGCTTGCCGGAAATAAAACGCTGTTCCTGGCTGTTTCAACCCCTCAACGGTTACCCATGGATGAAGCTATTTTTCTAAGCGAGAAACTGCTAATCAATGAGATGCCGTTTGGGGGATTCATTATAAACCGGGTGAACTTTTCAGATCCGAATTTAGAAACACAGGGAGTTAACTCGGATAAGGTTTTTGCAGGTACACGTATTGATCCGGAATTGAGGCAAAAGTTAATATCGGTCCATAATAATATTTTAAAAATGGCGGAAAATGATGCCCGGTCGGTTAAGCGTCTGATGGATAAGACAGGGTCAGAAAAAAATGTTTTGCAGATTCCATTTGCGGATAGCGAAATCGTGGGCCTGGATGATTTATATCGTCTGTCCCGTTTTTTTTAATAGATAGATCAAAAAAATTTGATCTATCTATTAAAAATGATCGCGCGTTTCGCGCAGTCCATAACTTTAGGCACTTTAGATCACTTTAGTCACTTCACATTTTTTGAGTTTTTACGAAGCCGTCAAAATTGTTTGCCAAAAAAATACAACAATCGGAGATAAGAAACTAAAAGTTATCCGGCCGAGGCTTTATTGCCTTTTTCGCCTTCCTTGCCGGACGCTGGTTTCAAGTCTGCAAAACTTTCGTATTTGTTCTGGTGAATCGTGCAGTACAGGGAGTCCGTTGCTGCCCGGTTGTGGCACTGTGAACCGGCGCGAGTGATGGCCTTACATCGTATTGTCTGAATTGTACCGCCTTCGGTTTCTTCTTTGGTTATTTCAGCCGTATCCTGAAAACGGTCATTGATAATCAGCGGGTCCCTTTCGATCTGACCGGCCCGGTACATGCCAAACAGCATTCGGTATTCATTTTCAAAATTGTCTAAAATCGTTTTCGGGTCATGCACAAGCCCGGTATCCGTGGCAATACCTAAAGAAACTTGTCCATTATAACTGATAATACTGATCCCGAGACCCAATCCGCCGATACGGGGAACCCAGAACATGATATTTTTGATTTCTTTTCCGGAAAAATACAATGCTTCCCGGGGACCCGGCACATTGCTCATTACGCCGGTGGTTTTATTGGCAAACATGGTGGCGCCTGTTTTGGCCAGTTTGGCAGATGATACGCCCAGCGCATTTAATAAGACATAAGCAATCGCCGCATCCGGGGCTTCTTTCAAATCATTCAGGCGGCGCTGGACTTCCCTGATCCGAAGAACCGGATCATCGATATGCACCGGCAGGGAAACCAGTATCAGGCTAAACTGGTTACCCAGCGTGATTTCAGCTTCCATCGGGCGGATGTTGACCGGCATCGCCACCCGAATATCCAGATCGCCCACCAGGTTGTTGGATTGCTGCAGGTATCGTCGCAATGCGCCGGTTACCATTGATACGAGAATGTCGTTAATGGTGGCGTTAAAATATTTGCCAATGGCTTTAATATCAGGAACCGGAACGGGATTACTGAACGCAACGCTTTTTCGAATGCCAAGTTCGCCTTTAAAAACGGTTTTTTTGTCCGCCGGCATAACCATGATTTTGCTGATCACCGCAGTGGCATCAACAGCGTATTTGCCAACAAGTTTTACGCGTTTAATTATATGAGAAGGGTCGGTAATGCTGGTTTCAATTTCTTTTGATAGAAAATCGCCGACTTTTAAGGCCCGTTTCTTTGCCCGGTTGATTTTTTTAAACGTCTTTTCAAACGGCGAAAAGAGATTAGCGTCTTCTTTTTTCCCCTTTAATTCATCGACCCTGTCGGTCCATATGGCATTTGGCTCTGTGTCTGCCATGGAAAGCAGAACACGAATTAATGAAATGCCATCAGCGATACAGTGATGGATGCGAATAAATAATACACATCCCCCATCCTGGTAATTTTCAATATAATGGGATTGCCATAGCGGCTTGGTGGGGTCCAGCGGGGTGGCGGTTAAATCGCTGATGAGTTCCTGGAGCGATTCCTTGTTTCCAGGAGCGGGTAATGCGATGCGGTGTAGGTGAGACCGAATATCAAACTTGGGGTCCAGTTCCCAGATGGCATTTCCCACGCCGCTGATGGGCCGTACCACTCGTTTTTTAAAACGATCGTAACATAATAAGCGGTTTTTGAAAGTTTCAATCAGACGATCAAAGTCCAGGGGCTCATCGAACTGAAGAAACGCTGTAATAACCATTAAATTTGTTGGGTGATCCATGTGAAGCCAGAAATTATCTATGCTTGACATGATTTCAACCTGTTTTTTCATTGCATGCCTCCTTAGGAATTTTAAACTGCTTTTCTTTTATTTATTAGCAGAGGTTAATAGTGAATGCAATCTGAAAGTTAGGCTTAAAAGAGTAAAATGGTTAAAAAAGCTTGACACTTATAACGCGCAGCGTCATATTTAATCGTGTCCGGTGATTGGAACTAACCATGAAAAGTTTTTTATGAAGCCATCAACTTTAAGAAATAAAATGTATTTTCAGGAGGGTGTATGCATTTGATAAAAAAGTACGCCAATCGAAAGCTTTATGATACAACCGATAAGCGTTATCTGACAATGAAACGCCTCGCAGAACTGATCAAGTCCGGCGGAGAGGTTTCAATTATTGATAATGAAACCGGAGATGATCTTACGTCCGCTATCGTCTCTCAACTGCTGGCAAGAGAGGATTCAGATACCGATAAAGCGGTACCGTCGCGGGTGCTGATGCAGATGCTGCGTAAAGGCAGAGGCACGCTTTTCGGTTATGGTAAAAAGTATGTTTCCCTGTGGCAAAGTGCGTTAACCATGTCAAAAGATGAAATAGAAAAACTGGTTAACAGCCTGGTTAATGATAAGGAAATATCAGAATCAGAGGGAAAAAATTTAAAAAATGAGGTTCTGGGTTTTGCAAATAACCTGAAATCCTGGATTATTGAAAATATCGATCAGCGGGTTTCGGATGGACTTAAAATGATGAACCTTTCATCCAAAAATCAGGTGAATGAGCTGACTAAACGGGTTGACGCTCTCACCCGAAAGGTTAAGGACCTGGAGAAGCGGAAGAAGTCAGGAAAATAATGGGTGAACGAAAACCTGTTGTTTTGGTATGTCTTTTATAGGTTTGAGGAACGTACCGATGCAATTCCTTTTTCGTTTCGCGTCCCTTTTTCTATGTCCATTGTCCTTCGTGCTTGATCAGGTTGATTACCCGGGCTTTTGGGGTAAGGATTTCCGGTGATGGAAAGAAAAAAGTGATTGTTGACCAGACGCTTAAAAATGCGATAATTCCACCGGCCATCATAACGATCAGGCCGCCAGCACAGCCAGTAATTGCGCCAATACCGATTAATACCACCAGACCGCCGATGATAAAAGCAATAATACTACCGGTAAACAGCATTAATTGAAACATATGTATCCTTTTTTGTACCTTTTAATTTCCATCTGGTCTTTTACCCTTTAATTCCCATCTGGATTGGTTTAAAAAAAATTGCAGGCTTTTTTTGGAAATTCAATTTTTCTTTCGTTTATTGATTATTATTTTAATAACATGAAATTATTATTACATCAAACTAAAATCATACAGGAGTGTTTAAATGGGGTTGTTCAGTTTTTTAAGCGGTAAAGCACCGGAAGAGATAGAAATGATCGGGGATAAGTTTTTCAAAGCAAAAGAATTCGGGGCGGCGAAAATTGAATATGAAAAAGCAGTTAATAAAGCGAAAAGCAAGTTCCCGGAAAAAGAAAATTTGATACAGCGGCTTTACGAAAAAATTAAAGATTCAAAAGAGGCCCTGGCACTCGCCCATCAGCAGAACAGCGTGTACCTGATTGAGAGTCAAAACTATGCCGAAGCGGAAGATTTGCTTCAACTGGCTCTGGAATTAACGGAAAATATCAATTTTAAAGAAGAAATTGAAACCACATTAAAAAAACTGTATCAGAATTTTGCATCAGATAATCCGGACGATACAAAAAAGTTTATTTCAGGATCAGAGCCATTCCCCACGGCAGAAGAAACAGACAGTGATGACGAATATTTTTTGATTCTGTGTAATGCCTTGCCCGAAGATGTCAGGACGGCTTACCAGGGCTATGATCAGACATTTAAACAGGGTTATATTGCGTTAAATAATGGTGATTTTCAAACCGCCGTAGAAAAATTGACGGAATCAATAAACCAGCCCGGGCAGGAGCAGGCAATGGTTCCGTTGGAACTTTCCACTGCTTTGGTGAATCTGGGCCAATATGACCGGGCCCGTGATCTGTTAGAGGGCTTTATTGAAGCAAATGACCGGGAGGCCAAGGCTTACCAGATGTTATGCGACATCTACTGGGTTATGGGGAATCATGATGAAGCCATTATTCTCATTGATCAATGTCCGTCACCTGTAAAGGAAACGTTCCCCATTCAAATGCTTTTAGGGGAAACCAATTATCAGATGGAAAAATACCCGGAGGCAGAATCCCTGTTTCTTGCCTGTGAAAAAAACTTCGGGCAAAATGAGATTATTACCCGATCGCTGGCAAAGACGTATGAAGCTATGGGAAATCTGGAAAAAGCCCGTGATATTTACGGTCAGATACTTAATGGCTGCACGAAGTGCGGTGTCCGGTCTGATCCGTTTATTCTGCGAAGATATGCGGATCTCTGTTTTGCCTGCGGTGAACGAACCACTCAACTGCTTGAACTTTATTTGTCCATCCTACAGGTAGATCCGGACAATAAAGATGATTATTATCAAAGGCTTTATGAGTTGTACAATGCTTTAGGGAACACAGCCGAAGCCGAGCGTTATAAGATTTCTATTCAATAATGA
>JAGGYV010000278.1 GCA_021162325.1 Desulfobacteraceae bacterium
ACCTGGGTATTGGAAATTGCCGAACCGGATCGATTCAGTTCAATAGCGCAAGCCGTCAGTTATTGTGGATTATGCTCAGCCCAAAAAGAATCCGCAGGCAAAGAGTATCGCGGCCCTATTTCTAAGAAAAGGAACAAGCATATACAAACAATTTTGATCGAGGCGGCAAAACTTGCGCCATACTGGAACCCGCAATTAGCCGAAGTACACCAAAAGGAATTGGCAACGGGCAATAAAAACAAGGCAACCCTGGCTGTGGCCAGAAAGCTGGTTGCCTATATGCTGGCAGTGGATAAAAATAAAAAGGATTTTCAGATTATAGAATCAAAAAAAGCGGCATAGTCGTTTTATAAAAAAGCGTTACTGAGTATGGATCTTCCCGCTGTTCCTTGCAATCTGGGGACTGAGTGATCGGCACAAACCGAGATACTTCCATTATACTGTTTCGAGGCCAGCGGGTTACCCAAATTTAAACTTCTGTGACGGTTATCTTTTATAGATGACCTGATACTGCAAATGGATGTCTGGTCAAAAGATTCAATTCTTTTTGGCACTATCTACTGGGCAAGAACCAGGTACGAGGTAATTGCGAAGTCAGAAGCAATTTAGCAGAGTATGATGTGATGTAACGTTGGAAGGCCTGTTTTGGAGGTTAAGGGATTTTTATATTTTTTTCTTGACTATACTTATCATGGATATCCCCCGATTCCAGACTTTAATGGGTGCCCCAGGCACACGAATTACCAAATAATTAACAATTAAGATGCGACCCTAATTATGCATAATTAAAACTCGCGACGCTCAGACAATTTGCTCCCTTTTTCTGTAAAAAATACTTCACTCGGCTGCGTTGCAATGGGACAAAGGCGCACCACAAATATTACCACTAATTTTAGCAATTAAATAAACTGTCCCGGAATTCCCGTCTATATCTCCCATTTTTTTTATGAATGCCCTTAATTAATCATTGAATAAATTTTTATTTACTTAAGAACATAAAAAATAGATTTACAATTACAATAAAATATTTTATGCTGACTTTAACTGGAGGCAAAATCTATGAAGTTTACTAAAGAAGTAGTAGAAGCAATCAAAAAGTTTATTAATAATAATGTAATTAATCATCCAAATGATTTGTCAAGGATTACTGTTCAGCACTTTGGCATAACAAAACCTAGTGCAACAAAATTTATAAATGAACTTATTAAAGACAATATATTAAAAAAAACCGGTAAAGGGAGATATCCAAATTACCAACTTAAAAAATCAATTAAAAAATCTACTTATAAAGTAAGCAAGCAACTTTCTGAAGATGAGATATGGAGAAATGATGTCTTTCCAAAGATGGACCCAATAAAAAAAAATATTAGAGATATATGCCAGTATGGCTTTACAGAAATGGTAAATAATGTAATCGATCATTCGGAATCAAAAACTTTAACAGTCCGCTTAATCCAAGATTATTTAAGCATAAAACTGATCGTTTCAGATGATGGAATAGGAATTTTTAATAAAATTCAAAAGGCCATGAATCTTGATGACCCAAAACATTCTCTTTTAGAACTTGCAAAAGGAAAATTCACTTCTGACCCTGAAAATCATACAGGAGAAGGAATTTTTTTCACATCTAAAGTCTTTGATGTTTTTTTGATTGCATCTCAAAATTTAAAATTCTTCGGTATTGATACTGAAGATTGGTTATTTGAGGACCATGGCAAAGAAATAGATGGGACTTTTGTCGCCATGAGAATAAGTAAAAAATCAAATAAATTAATTTCTAATATTTTTGATGAATATTCAAACCCTGATAATGAACCGGGATTTTTTAAGACAATAGTTCCTGTCAAATTAATGCAATATGAAGGAGAATCTCTCTTATCCAGATCACAGGCAAAAAGACTAATTCAGAGATTTGATAAGTTTACAGAAGTGGTTTTAGATTTTGAAGGTGTAAATATTATTGGCCAGGGTTTTGCGGATGAAGTGTTTAGAGTTTTTCAAAATGCACACCCCAAAGTGCATTTGAACCCGATTAATACTAATCAAGATATTGACAAAATGATATCTCGTGCTTCTAAATTATGAATTGAAGAATTATAGCAAATAAAACCATTGGAAAGAATTTTCAAGACTGAAATTAAGGTTAGATATTCCCTTGACCTATCGTAACTTTTCCTTGACTCAATAGCCGACCGCGTCTTTTAAATGGGTTATTGAATTGGAAACAGAAAAGAAACATAATTACTGTCAAAATAGCTACCCTTGGGATCTCAAAACATCAGATCATGCCGGAGGGCAAGGCACAATCTGATGAAAAAACGGAGCATACGAATGTATGTGAGCATTTTGAAGAAAAGTGCAACACAGCCATACGGTATTAGATGATGTTTTGTGCCTACCAGGAACGCCAGCCTGTGAGCCTGGGAAAGTAAAGTCCCAGCTTTATCTCCCTCTCCTCTTTTGCCCCCATCAACCGCTTATACATCTCCAACTGCCCCTGATACCTTTCCTGCTCATGATCCAAAAACGCATCCACTGACCCGCCGGTATGCGTGCCGGTCTTGTAATCAATGATCCACCGGACATTGTATTCATCCACAAATGTGCGGTCAATTTTTACACTGATAATTTGTCCGCCCACGTTTCCGGTCAGGGCATATTCACAGGCACTATCCCTGTAATCAGCCAAAATCCAGCAGCCCTTTTCATCAATGACGGCATGTGTCAGTGTATCTGCCACCTGTTTTGTTGCGGCACCGATTTGATCAGCACACACCCCGGATCGGGCCAGATCTGCTTTAAATATTTTTATCATAGACAGAATGCGGTTGGCATCCCATTTAGTGATATCATTTTCAGCAATCACTTTCAGCCAGGCATGAACCACAATTCCGATGTGCCGGGCGGTTTCACCGGCCCAGTCAAACTCCGGTGTTTCGGTAATTTCTTTGCCACCCACCAATTGATCTGCACCGGCTGTCCATTTAACATCCGCCGGTGGTTCCGGTAATTTCCAGTTTTCAACAAGTCGCCGTATATACGGCACCACAATTTTTTCAGGTGTTTCATTATCCTTAATTTCCGGGTCAGGCATTTTTTTATCTTTATTCACCACCTGGTTCATTTTGTAATAAATTTCATCCACTGCCGGCCACAAGGCGTTGAGCAGGGTTTTTTCGGCTGGTTTTTTTACTTCATTTTCTTTGAATGAAATTTTCACCCCTGCCATGATATGCAAATATTTTTTCGCCCGGGTGGCAGCCACGTAAAGCAGGCGGGAATCTTCATAGAAGCGCTTTTCATCATGGATTTTTCCGATATACTGGTAAATTTTATTCTTATCCAAACCGGTTTCACTGATGGGTGCCAGAAGCAAATCTTTCTTATAAGCGGTTGCCCGCTCCAGCCACAGCAAGAGCTGGGTCGAAGGGTTCGGCGGGCGGCGTTCCAGTCCGGGAAAGATCACGGTGTCAAATTCCAGACCCTTGGCTTTGTGGATGGTCATGATCTGGAGCGTATCATCAGATTCTGAATCCGGCCGGGCAAACAAGGCACCAACCGCATCTTCCAATGCTGCAAAATCGCTCAACACATCATTTCCCGCATGCTGTTCCAGCAGATCAAAAAACACGCCCGCATCTTCAAGTTCCGATGCTTCAAACACACAGGCAGGACCGCCTAACGATATCCAGACCCCTTCCACCAGCCGCCTGAAAGGTTTTTGGTTCCGGTTTTCCACTGCCGGGATTACAATTTCAGTCATCCGCTTAAGCCGTTTTTGTCCGTCCGAAGACAGGTTCTCAAAACGCCCCTGAGATTGTATCAATTCAAAAACCGTTTGATTTGGCGCTCCATCTACCAAAGCAAAACAATCATTTAATGTCATGCCGCACCAGGGTGCTCGCAGCACCGCCAGCCAGGCAATCCGATCGGCTGGATGGGACAGTGCTCTGGAAAGAGAAATCAGGTCCGTGATCATGGGCCGGTTTTGTAAAGAATCAATTTCCACCGCCTGAAATTTTTCGCCTGAAATTTTTAACGCTGACACGATGTCTACCAGATGAGAGCGGCCCCGCACCAGAATGGCAATTTTATCGTCCGGATCCTTTTTCCTGGCATTTTTAACACAATCCACCACTGTCTTTGCTTCCTTTTCCCGGGCTTTTTCCCGATCTGGCGTCAAAACTTTTTCCCGATCTGGCGTCAAAAAAGGATGCACCCTCACCGCTTCTCCGGCAAGCTTAGGGTGAAATGCCGCAGACGGAGAATAGGAAACACGGCCGGTGGTGATGTCCACTGAATCAGGCATCACTTTGGAAAAACTGTCATTGACCCAGTCGATGATTCCCTTTTGCGACCTGAAATTTACGGATAACGTCAGCGGGGTGAGTTCCACCTGGGTCAGTCCATTTTCCCAGGCATTTAAAAACAACCCGACTTCCGCTTCCCGAAATGCGTAGATGGACTGCATGGGATCGCCCACTGCAAAAAACGTTCGCCCGTCACCGGGCATCCATCCCCCGGTCAGGCGCTCAATAAGTTCATACTGGGTAAAGCTGGTGTCCTGAAATTCATCCATCAAAATATGGCTGATCCGGTAATCCAGAGACAATGACAGGTCTGTGGGATTTTCAGGCTCCCCAAGCGCTCGTGACGCCCGCAGCCCGATTTCTGCAAAATCCACTGCCCCGGCTGCCTGAAACACGAGTTTCAGATGCCCCACAGCCACTTTTAAAATTTCAAACAGGGCCTGCATGATAGCCCACTGGTCATCGGTATATGCGGGGTCCGGCAGAATGCGGACCCGACTTAATGCTTCTGCTACGGCATCTTCTCCCTCTAAACGCTGCAGGTAATCTAAAATGGAATCCTTTTGTTCCTGCAGTTCCTGCTTTAGGACACTATCGTTTTTCGCACTCGAGGGGGCGGGAAAACCCATATTTTTATTAACCGCTTTGCGCCATTCTCCTTTTTGCGTGAGCAGAAATTCCGCAAGACCCAGCCAGCGTTCAACATCCGCAGTTGAACATCTCGGAAGATCGGTCAGGTCTTCACAACCGCAGAATAAAGAATCGGAGCCGGCTTTTTTTAAATTTTTTACTGCAAACCGCAGCGATGAAAACAAGGTATCCAGTCCGGGTCTGGGAAATTTTTCTCTTACATCTTTTAAGCTGTCTTCAATCACATCCGTCAGGGCCTGTTCCAGCAGTGTTCGCATCCCGCTGACATCCGCTGTATGCGCCATATGGCGCAGCCACTGGTCCCTTTTGGCCAGCATACCCGCCACCAGATTTTCAATTCTTGCCAGATGATTATCCAGATGCCGGACCAACGCGACCATGGCCGGACTCCACCGGGAATCGGATTCCAGATCTGCCACGGTATTTCGGGCAGCTTCCCGGTACAAAACGTCCGGCCGGTCGGTGATTTCCGGCTGGGCACCGAATTCCGACAAAAACGGCATCTGCCGGGTCAGGCCCGCACACAGGGAATCAATGGTCTGAATTTTTAGGCGCGACGGGTTATCCGATATCTGCCAGCCGAACCTTTCATCCTGGGACAGCGCGGCATTTGCCAGCTCCCAGGTTTTTTGAGCGTGAGGTTCTTTGGGCACGGTGGTATCTTTTCCGCGCTCTAAAGCTTCCAGCACCCGGTGGCGCATTTCTGCGGCTGCCTTGCGGGTGAAGGTGATGGCGATAATTTCTTCCGGCACGGCAACCGTTCCCAGTAATTTCAGGTAGCGCTGGATCAGCAGTTCGGTCTTGCCCGATCCGGCCGGCGCCTGAACGATGAAGGATCGGGTGGGGTCGAGGGCGGCGGCGCGTTGTGCGGCGTCAGCGATTTTTATTTTATTTTTAGTCATTGTTTTCATTTACATTTAAATCCGAATAAGTCAGAAAGCATTTTGCCCTGCAGGGGCCGCACATAATAGCCCAGGGCGTTTCCCCGGGCTGATATGTTATACTCCTCCAGGGCTTTGCAATAAATACCGTAGTGGCGGGGTTTATCCCCGCCAGAAATCGGATTAACCTCTCTCCCAAATTTATTCTTCCACAAGAAAATCGATTTCCCCAATCCGGCAAAGTGCCCCCAAATCACAATACAGACAACTCTTATGAACCGACACCGGCGAAACCGTGGCAATCCCCTGCCGGACTTCATCGGCTAAAAATTCAATTTTACCCTTCCAGAGGTCAATGACTTCATCAAGCGACTTAAAATTATCCATCACACTGCGCTTTGTTTCCGGCCCTTTAGCACCGGGAATGAGCTGCTCATCTGCTACCACCCCGAGATACTGAACCTTGCCTTTTTTGACCTGCCCAAAAACCACACCGGCAACATCCCCTTCCACTACAACGCTGTACAGCGGCAATTGCGGTTCAGCAATGCGGTCCGTAAACCAATCCGCGACTTTCGGTTCTCCGGTTTTATAATCCACGATCACCAGCCGGCCGTCATCCAACCGATCGATCCGGTCGGCATAGGTTTTAAGCTCTATTCCGGCAATCGTGCAAACCAATTTCTCCTCCCGCCCGACAACGGTAAACGATGTGCGGTGTGAATCAACAGATAAAAATTCCAGCACCAGGGAAACCAGCCGTTCTTTTTCCAGTTGTGTAAACCATTTGGTAAACGTGCGGGGATATTTATTTGCCATGTCAGACACGGCCCGCTCTACGGCATGACCAACGGCTTTGGATAGTTTTTCATCAGACAACTTTTTCAGGGCTGCCAAATTTTTGATATCTTCCCAAAAAAGTTCCAACGCATTATGGACCAGGCTCCCCCGATCCCGGGCATTGAGTCCGGATTCCGGTTTTTCAAGGATTTTTGCCTGGAGCCGGTAGGTGCTAAACGCAGAAAACGGGCAGGCCGCCTGGGCTTTTAACAATCCGGTCCCTCCGCTAATCCGGAATTTTGCATCAGCTGCCGGACCATGCTGATCTTTAATCTGTTCAAAATCCGCATTGTTTAACATCCGGCTAAACATCTGGGTCCACCCGTGTTCAAAATCCGGAATAAATTGAACTTTTTCAAGATGCCCGACCTTTTCAAGATGAACGATAAGCGGACTGGGAAATAAGGCGGTATCCCCGTCTTTTTGCGGAAAAGATACCATCACCTGATCCGCAGCAGTTAAAAGCCTGCGGGTCAGGTTGCGGGCATAATCCAGCTCCCGCTCCGGCGATGCATGAGGGACCTTGTATTTTTTCTGTACCCCCACCGGCAAAAACGGGTTGGGCCGAGCTGCAGACGGCCAGCTTTCCACATCCAGCCCCATGATCCAGGCATGGTCAAAGCGTTCTCCGACAACTTCCAGCATTCCCATAATCTGCACCGGCACATCATCTGTTTCCGGCTGAAATGTTGTTGCGTTGATGTTTTGGCTTAACAAACTGATGGCCGAATGAATATCCAACTCACCCGAGACCTGATCAAAAGAAGAAAACACCTGAAGAACTTCATTCCAGGCATTGACGGTCTGAAATTCTTCGCTGCTTAATTTTCTCCCTTTTGACCAACCCATGGCATCAAGCAAATTAACAAAATCTCGAACCCATCCGGACGGCAGTTGTCTTTTCGGCAGCTTGACAATAGCGGCTTTAAAGTTTTTCAGGCGATTGTTTAACTCAGGACAAAAAACACCCGGATGATGATCCTTGTCTTTATGTGCGTCTGAAAAATAAATCATGGAGTAAAGCGGAAGTGAGGTTTCCCCGTTTTCCCGGATGCGGGCATCCAGTATGGCCCGCAAACACATTTCATCATCCGCCCCCCCTATAAACGGAGATCGCAGCAGCAGGCTGTATTCATCTACAAAAAGAGAGCCACAGGCAAAATTTAAAACCATCAGGGCGGTGCTGACGACCGGAAATTCTGACAAAGGCAATCCTAATGAAATATTATAGGCTCTTTTTTGCGTAACTTGTGATGAAAGCACCATGGACGGATGAAACACATCATCAAAAATACGGATCAGAGACGACCGCAGGGCATTTAGACCCTGAACAATTATCCCGATTCTGTTGGCCGGGTTTTCTTCCAGACGATCTTTCGCCCATTGGGCAGCAGCTGTTATTTCAGCTCGTGTATCCGGCAACTCACACCGCATCGCTAAGGGCGAAACCTCGGCATCGGTACGGTCAATAAGCTCAAAAATCTGACATCCGAATTCTTCCAGCACCTTTATTAAAGAAATCTGTTGGGGAGACAATTCATCAAACCCGGCCATGATCACCTGATCGCGAACGGATATGCTTTTGGATTTGAATAATTGAATCAACGCATCCGGCAAGCCGGCGGTATCCAGCCAATTATTATCTGTACATTTCCGGTCAAAATTGTTTGCCCATTCTAAAAACGCTTTCGTATCTTCCGGCGGTGCCTGGGATAATTCATGGTAAGACAGATGCCACTGTTTGCAAAGCTCCCATGCCTGGGCTGCAGCTTTCGCGGTTTCCGGAATACGGAGCAGAACGCTTGCTGATTCAGACGCATTTATCACCTGTTCCCAGACAACGCGTTCCTGCACCGAAGACAATCGTATTTTCAGGGTGCCGGACACCTCTTTATCAACCAGATAACGCGCCTGATCATAGGTGCGGCCAAGCCATGCGGTATACGGTAAAATATCCGGTGTTTCCCACACTTTTTTACCTGTATCCACCTGATGCTGATTAAAACGACTGACCAGGTATCGGGACAGACGCTGGTTAACAGTAAGCAGGACCGCTTTTGCTTCTAACAGGTTCCAGGCTTTTTCTTCAAATAAAGAATTCATTTTGCCCGCTCTTTTATCAGTTTTGAAATAAACTTGTGATTGGACCCCGGAAACGGATATTTCTCCAATGCATTTAAATACACCCATTGATGATCCGTTGGCCCGTTTCGCCGCACCCGTCCGGATACAAGGGTGCAGATAAAAATGTCTGCGGTAATTTTAAAATGGGTATAGGCATGCTGGATGCGTGTCAGCTTCGATTCAATGGCCACATTCAAATTGACTTTTTCCGCAATAATCCGCGCACAGGCGTTTTCTGCCTTCTCTTTTGCCTGCAGCCGGCCGCCGGGAAACTCCCACAATCCGCCGAGCATTTTTTCTTCCGGCCGCCGGACAATCAGCACTTTGTCACCCTTAAAGATAACTCCCACAGCCATAAAATAATGGGGCACAGGTGATTTTTTTTTCTTTCCAGGAAAGGCCTCGACATGTTCATTTTTCAAGGCCTGACAGTATTTTGACAGCGGACAGATGCCGCAATCTGGCTTGGTTGGTTTGCAAACCAGAGCCCCGAGTTCCATGACCGCCTGGTTAAATGTGCCAGGATCATCAATATCGAGCAGATCATTGGCAAAGACTTTAAATATTTTATACGATGCAGAGACATTAACCGGCGCATCAATTTCAAACAATCTCGCAAAAACCCGTTTCACGTTTCCATCCACCACTGCCAGGGGCCGGTCAAAAGCGATGCTCAGCACTGCGGCGGCAATATACTCCCCCACCCCGGGCAGTGCCAGAAACCGGTCCCGGTCATCCGGAATAACGCTGCCATACTGTTCCACGACAATTTTTGCGGCCTTATGAAAATTTCGGGCCCGAGAGTAGTACCCCAAGCCCTCCCAAAGCTTGAGCACCGGCTGAAGGTCAGATGCGGCCAGGGACTGAATGCTTGGAAATTTTTCGAGGAACCGGTAGAAATAAGGAATCACGGTATTGACCTGGGTCTGCTGAAGCATCATTTCAGACACCCAGATATCATACGGTTTTTTTGATTCGCGCCAGGGAAGTTTTCTGCTGTTGAGATGGTACCATTTCAGCAGCGCCTTCCGAATGCGTTCCACGTTTTTTATTTGATTATCGTTCAATGCTTAAAGATACCTGCCATAATTAACGGTGAAATCATATCAATAGTAGATCGAAATCCCAATCCCGCCAAATGGAACATGCCAATTCCCGGGTAAAAGGCCCGGATGATGATACCTGAAGCATTTAAAATCCGCTCCTATCAACGCATAGGAATTGATTGACTTTTTAATTTTATGATGATCAAACAGCCTGTTATAAAGTAAAAAATATAAATGAATTTGTAAAGGGTCAACTCGCCGGCAAAAAACCGATTCAGCTAAGGGCAGAATATTTAAAAATGAAAAAAGATACCGATTCAAAAAGCCACCCCGACCTGGTCGCTGACTGGGAAAGACTTTTCAGGGTTTTTATTCGACCGGAAGGTCAGGCTTCCCGAGCCACCCTGATCAAATATATGGACCGTATCCTTTACGGCCTTAATGATTTTCTTAAAAAACATGTAGGAATTACAGAAGCGGTCAGCTTAAAAGAGCTTTCACAAAATTTCACTGACACCATTATCAGTGACCATCCGGAAAAAAAACTCACGGATGTCATCTCATGTTTAATTAAAGAAATCGCACCCTATGCGGTAAATGTGGCATCACCCTATTTTGTAGGTCACATGACATCAGCGATCCCGTTTTTCATGGTGCATTTAAAAACGATTATTGCCGCTTTAAATCAAAATGTCGTCAAAATCGAGACTTCCAAGATCGTATCCGTTGTTGAAAAACAGGTTATCGCCAAAATCCACCGGATGATTTATGATCAAACCGAATCATTTTATCAGGCGCATGTTCAAAATACGGAGACTACGCTGGGCGTTTTTGTTGAAGGCGGCACAACGGCCAACCTGACAGCCCTGTGGGCGGCCCGAAATGCAAAATTCCCCCCCAAAAAAGGGTTTAACGGCATTGAGACGGAAGGTGTGGTTGCCGCTTATCAGGCGTATGACATTGACCGCTGCGTTGTCCTTGTTTCCCGGCTCGGGCATTACTCTCTTAGAAAAACGGTGGGTGTTCTTGGTATTGGCAATCAGAATATAATTCCGTTAAGCACTGATGAAAACAACCAGGTGGACATTAACGCGCTCAAAAAAACCATCGCCCGCCTTAAAAAAGAGAATCCCAAAATATGTATTCTGGCGATTATCGGTATTGCCGGCGCAACAGAAACCGGAACCGTCGATCCATTGGAAGAACTTGCAACCATTAGTGCTAAACACAATACGCACTTTCATGTCGATGCCGCATGGGGCGGCCCCACCCTGTTTTCCCAAAAATATAAACACTTATTAAAAGGAATCCACCTGGCTGATTCTGTCACCGTGGACGGCCACAAACAGTTTTACATGCCCATGAGCTGCGGTATGCTGTATTTAAAAAATCCAAAAGCCCTGGATGTCATTGCGTATCATGCCAAATATGTTAACCGTGAAGGCTCCGTGGACTTAGGAATTAAAACCCTGTCCGGTTCACGGGAAGCCAACTCACTGATTTTAGACAGTGCATTAAAAATTATGGGTGCCAAAGGGTATGCCCTCTTAATCGATCATGGGATTGAGACGGCGGCTGCATTTGCCAAAGAAATCAAAAAAAGAAAACTTTTCCAATTAATTACACCACCGGTACTGAATATTCTGACCTATCGAATCTGTCCGGCAAAAATCCAAAAAAAACTTGACACGGCCAGCGTTGCGCAACGGGAAAAAATTTGTCACCAGTTGAACCAAGTCAACCGAAGACTACAGCGCATCCAGCGTGAAGCCGGATTCAGCTTTGTCTCACGAACCACTCTGAAGCTAAAGACCTCACCAAAAAACAGCTCCGTCGTCCTCCGGAGCGTAATCATGAACCCCATGACAACCATTACAATTTTAAATGAAATCCTGGATGAGCAGGAAAAGATATTTAACACGCAGTTAAAAGGCTTGCTGGAGTGAGATAGGTGGAAGGTTTAAGGGAAAAGGCTGAAGGGAAAAGGTTTCAAGAAAAATAATACGGCGTGGACAAAAACTTTGAAATCAATAAAATTATGCAGTTCAATAGCGATTCAAAATTTTTTCCAAAATTAAAAACATCAAGATCTTGTTTGTCCTGGAAAACAGGAATCGTCACGTAAAGTCATCAATAATCCTCACTCCTGAAAAATTTTGCAGTGTCGGTTTGGTCACAAGGCAATGATAACTTTCAGGTTTTTACAGTAATGTAAAAACGGTTCCGGGTCTTGAATTGTGAATTAAATATGATTAAATTGAAGTGCTCACCATCAAAATCCATCCAGTGCATCTTACAATAGCAAGTCGGCATTCCGAAAAAAATTATCCGACCACAATATAGCCCCCCCTATCATCATTTGCTGTTTCCTCCAAATTAAGAAAAAAATTTCCTCTTTTTCTCTCGTCCCATGGTCCTCCGTGGGAATGCATATCAGACTTGCAAATAAGTGAACAAAACAATAGCTGATTGCAAAATCTGACAGGCCCTGAAAAAACCTGCCCTGTATGGGTTACCACGGAGGACCGTGGGAACCAAAAACGAATTACCTGATATATTAGACTGATCGGCCCGAATTATAACAAGCCAAGTTTGCCCCAGATATAAACCGGCTGCAAGGCGCAGGATATGAAGCTGTAGCTCCGCTACCGCGATTATCCTGCAACGCCGCAGGTACGATGAAATCGGTTTGTTAAACTATTGTTTAACGGCGGATCGGCCCAGTTCGACGGCCTTTATATTCGTCTCCACAAACGCTTTCTTGGTGGTTTCGGAAATGGCCTCATGAATACTGTCTGCGGTTATCGGCAAAACGTTTGTCTCGATCAGCGCTCCCAGCAACACCATATTCACCGACAATTCATTACCTGCTTCTTTTGCCAGGGCATTGGCATCCAAAGTAATCAGCTGACCGACCTTTGACTGGATTAGTCCTTTTATAATTTCAATGTCCGGATACGTGCCTTTTCCAATGGCTGCGGTAAACGGGGGCAACTTGGACGTATTGGTAATGACTATTGTTTTTGAATTGCATCGGTTTAATGCCCGCAATGCTTCCAAGGGTTCAAACGCCAGAAAAAGGTCTGCTTCACCGTCAGAGATAATGGTGCTTTGGGCATCGCCAAAAATCATCGCGGATTCCACCACCCCGCCCCGCTGGGCCATGCCGTGGATTTCACTCATCCGGACGGGTACACCCAGCCGGCAGGCTGCTTCACCCAGCACTTTTGAAGACAAAAGATTCCCCTGACCGCCGACCGCTACTATTATCAATCGTGTTATATCCATTATATTTTCCATTCCTAACCCGGATAAACCGGAAAAGTTAAAAGTGAACTAAAGTTTGAAGTGAGCTAAAGTTATGGTTAATGCCTTCGGCATTTTCAATTTTTATTTTAAAAATGATCGCGCTTTTTGCGCAGTCCATAACTTTAGGCACTTTAGATCACTTTAGGCACTTCATACTTTTTGAATTTTTAAAAAAGTTTGCCCAAAAAACACAAAGATCAGAGATAAGGGACTAAATAATCTTATTTTAAAGGCAGAATCGCATGCTCCGGGCAAATCTGAGCGCAAACGCCGCATCCCGAACAAAGGGCCGCATTAATCCGCACCTTATCCTCTTCTACATAAAATGCCGGGCACCCGAGATCATTGAGACAGTTTTTGTGATTTTTACACTTGTCACTCACATAAAAGGGTTTTCCCACATGTTTTTTCAAACTCTTTTCAAACAGCGTGCAGCCCTGCCTGGCAATGATCACGGAAACGCCTTTGTGCGCAATGGCTTCTTTGATGGCGGCAATGCTTTTTTTGACATTATACGGTTTGATCACGCTGATATGCTCAACGCCGAGTCCTTTAACAACCGACTCAATAGAAATCTGATTAAACCCGTTATAATTCATCCCTTTCATATCAACTCCCGGATGGGGCTGATGACCGGTCATGGCCGTAATTTGATTATCTAGAATAATCAGATTCACATCATGGTTATTGAATACCGCGTTTACCAGTCCCGGAATACCGGAATGGAAAAATGTGGAATCACCGATAAAAGAAATCACTTTCTTATCTGTGGTTTTTGAAAACCCGCAGCCGGTGCTAACGGAAGACCCCATGCAAATCAGAAAATCACCCGCAGACAATGGCGGAAGGAACCCTAAGGTATAACACCCGATATCCGTGGTCCGAATCGTCCCGGCCCCCTCGGTGGCCTGGTTCACGGCATAAAATACCGCACGGTGCGAGCACCCGGCACAAAGCGTCGGCGGGCGCTGGGGCAGTTCCGGAATATCTGAAAGATCCGTCAAGTCTTTGGCATCATAGGACACGCCAAAATATTTTGCGATATTTGAGCGGACCATGGCCGGATCAAATTCAAACAATCGTGAAAACAATTCCGGGTCTTTTCCCTTCACCGGATTTGTATACTGTATTTCCTGGGCAAACGCCTTGACCATCTCTTCCATAAAGGGCTCGCCTTCTTCGACCACCAGAACCTTTTCACAATCTTTGATAAAAGACTGAATCAGCGTTTTCGGCATAGGATGGGAAAACCCGACGCGCAGGACTTTGACTTTATCTGCAATATTTAAATCCCGAACCGCATCCGTGACATAATTATAACTCACCCCATTGCAGATAATACCCCAACCACCGCTGCCTTTGATAAAATTATAGGCAGACTCACAGGCCAGCGCTTCCGCTTTTTCCAGATTTTTTAACAGTTTTACATGAAGTTTGCGGGATACCGCCGGTACGGTCACATAATTAAAGGGGTCTTTTGGAAAATCCCCAGAGGTGACCCGTTTTTTCATTTCTCCTAGAACAACCGGGGCCGTGGAATGATTCAGACGGGTGGTGGTTCTGAATAACACCGGCTCCTGTAATTGCTCGGATAATTCAAACGCATAATCCATCATTTCTTTGGCTTCTTCAGCAGAAGACGGTTCTAAAATCGGCAGGCCGGAAAGCTTTCCATAATACCGGTTGTCCTGTTCATTCTGGCTGGAAAACATGTACGGATCATCTGCCGTCAATATCACCAGTCCGCCGCGGACACCGACGTAAGCCAGTGTCATTAAAGTATCTGCCGCCACGTTGACGCCGACATGTTTCATAACGCACATGCTGCGGACGCCGGCATTGGCAGCGGCTGCCGCTACTTCCAACGCGACCTTTTCATTGGTGCTGTATTCAAAATACAGATCACTTTCCCGGGACATCTGAAAAAAATTTAAAGAAATCTCAGATGACGGGGTTCCCGGATAGGTCGAGGTAAAAGCCACGCCCGCTTCAATGGCACCACGGGCAATGGCTTCGTTTCCTAAAAGGAATTTTGTTGCGCCCGGTTGATCCACTAACAGTTTATGCATAATTTATTTCCTTACAACGGGTATTCTATTTATAAGATGTCCAAAATTAGTGTTTGACGGAAAATCTCTGAATCACAATTTTCCCGTTTTTGCGAGGGAGGTACGACCGAAGCAATCTCATTAAAGATAGGGGATTCGTCGTTCGTTCCTCTCCCCTCGTAATGACAGCCAGGATTCATTGGTTTTCGTTCAGCATTTATATCAAACTTGTTGAAAAATTAATATATCAATCCATAAAACAGTGTAAAGTGTTTTCTTTTTTCCGGGTTCGCCGGATCATTTTTTTTATAAAAAAAACACAAACAAAATTAAACACTTCCAACAAACATGAACATCGTTTACTTTTTTGTACTTGATTTCCCTACATGATCTTGATAAAAAAACTTACACGGCAGACTTAAACGTTACTCTTTTATCCAATTAAAAAATTATCCGCCAAAGCCTTTTATTAAAGGGTTTTTGGATCGATAGAAATGGGTTCTTCTATGATAAAACCATTTAAAATTATACTGCCTGACAATGCCGGGCTTCAAAAAAAGCTAAAGAAAAAATTATCTGAATATGACAAACGTGTCTCCCGGTTGAAGAAAAAACTCTATAGGCACAACCCGGACCTTTCCTATATCTCTATACCCGGATTAAAAGCCCTGATCACCCGGCGGCTTTACCAGCGCGGAGAAGTTCATACCCAGGAACTGGCCCAGGAACTGCTCGAAGAATACGGACGGATCAATTCTAAAGAGTTTAACACCGCTGCCGGTGTTATTAATGATTACTGCGAAACCGGCGGGAAAAAAGTAAAAAAAGGCACTGGCTTTAAAACCGTTTCTTCATGATTTATTCAACCATTAATATTTCGCCCCTGATTGTAATTCATCACGGCCATAAGGTTTCTTCCCCTTTTTTGTAAGACCTTTACAAAAGTATTCCCTTTCGATATTATAACAAGTTAGTCGTATAAAGGTAGAAAATATGGAGAATCAACTGACTCTGGTCATTGCA
This sequence comes from Desulfobacteraceae bacterium, assembly GCA_021162325.1. Classification (GTDB taxonomy): domain Bacteria; phylum Desulfobacterota; class Desulfobacteria; order Desulfobacterales; family Desulfosalsimonadaceae; genus SURF-3. The sequence goes on from JAGGYV010000278.1 coordinate 16,233, forward strand.
ACACGCAACCCCGGAAAAACCCGAGAGATAAGAGATCTGTTAAAAGACTTTCCCCTTACAATTAAAAACCTGGACGATTTCGGCCCGATCCCCGAAGTCGTGGAAGACGGCGACACATTTGACGATAATGCCTATAAAAAATCGAGTTTTACCGCACGCATCCTGGGACTGCCGGCCCTTTCCGATGACTCCGGCCTGTGCGTGGATGCTTTAGACGGTGCCCCCGGTGTCTACTCCGCACGCTATGCGGGAGAAAACGCAACCGATCAGGAAAACTGCGAAAAGCTCCTGAAAGAACTGGCCGGAAAGCAAAACCGGAATGCGTCTTTTAAATGTGTCATCTCAATCGCCGTTCCCACAGGGGCGGCACTGACCTATGAAGGCAGCTGTGACGGTGTTATCCTTGAAAGCCCGAGGGGCAGCAATGGGTTTGGCTACGACCCGGTATTTTTCTTTCCGGATTTCAATCAGACGTTTGCCCAAATCCCGCAGGAAAAAAAAGGCCGCGTCAGCCACCGCGGAAAAGCCCTGAAGGAATTTCGTGATGAGTTTGACAAAGTCCTCAAATGGATCAGCCAGCAGATGCCGGTGGAAGAAAGATCCTCTTGCAAGGAATAAACCTTTTTCACCACGGAGAACACAGAGCACACAGAGAAAAGACGTAAAAACAGTTTTTTTCTTCGTGGTCTCTGTGCCCTCTGTGGTAAATTGCCCTTTTTGAATGATGGATAAACCATCAAGGAGTTAACAATGATCGCAGACCTTGTCAGAAAAACCCGATCCTGCCGGCGATTTAAAGAAGATCGAAAAATCACGATGGATTCATTAAAACAGCTGGTCGATCTCGGACGACTGTCTGCTTCGGCAGCCAATCGCCAGCCGTTAAAATACATCCTATCCTGTGATCGGCAAACTAATGAAAAAATCTTTCCGTGTATCGGGTGGGCCGCCTACTTAAAGGACTGGAACGGTCCGGAAAAAGGCGAGCGGCCCGCTGCCTATATTGTCCTTTTGGGAGATACCACTATCAGCAATGAATTCTGGTGCGATCATGGTATCTCAGGGCAAAGCATTCTGCTCGGGGCCACCGAAATGGGATTGGGCGGTTGCTTTATCGGCGCCATCAACAAAAATAAATTGCGCAAAGAACTAAACATTGCACCGGAATTGACCATTATGCTGATCATTGCCTTAGGGGATCCCGCTGAAGAGATCATCATTGCCTCCACCGCCGACACCAACGGCAACATCCGGTACTGGCGGGATGAAAACGGTACTCACCATGTCCCCAAACGGCCGCTGGGTGAAGTCATTTTGGGTACATATGAATAAGAACAGAAAAGATTGAATTGAACATCGTATTCCCGACGTCGAACAGGGAGGGCATAAAGCCCTCCCCTACATTGGATTTAGGGTGTTTCCCGTAGGGGCGGGGTTTATCCCCGACCGTTAAATGTTTGCCTAAATATATTACCGTATTTAAAAAATCTATCCACTATAATCCTTCACATTATTTGATAAAAAAGGCCTCATTCCAGAAACCATTGCCGACAAACAACAAACGAAAAACCATCAAAATCATTTTCAGTGCCCGAATGCTGGTGGCACTGCTCATGGGTTTTTCCTGCGGGTTGCCGTTGTTATTGACCATCGACGTATTAAAAGCATGGATGACGATCGAAGGCGTGGACCTGTCTGTGATCGGCCTCATGTCTTTGGTGGGGCTTCCCTATACTGTGAAATTTCTCTGGGCCCCCTTTCTGGACCGGTATATCCCCCCTCTTTTCGGCCGGCGACGGGGTTGGCTGATCATCGCGCAGTCCGGCCTGATGCTTTCCATCATAGGACTGGGATCCGCAAACCCGGCAGAGCAACCGGGCTTGATGGCATTTACGGCTTTTCTGGTAACTTTTTTCAGTGCCTCTCAGGACATTGTGGTGGATGCGTACCGCCGCGAAGATATTCCCGACGCAGAGCTCGGCTTTGCGTCATCCCTGTATATTAACGGCTACCGCATGGGAATGCTGCTGGCCGGCGGCGGCGGTCTGATACTGGCTGGCCAGATACCTTTTTCAATGGTATATCTGCTAATGGCTGCCTGTCTGGTACCGGGAATCATTACCACGCTTCTGGCCCCTGAACCTGTAATAAACAGCGATCCGCCGAAAAGCTTACAGGCGGCTGTGATCGATCCGTTAATTGAATATTTTAATCGTTCCGGTGCGGTATGGATTCTTTTATTTATCCTGTTATACAAAGTCGGCGATTCTATGGCTGCTGCCATGGCCACCCCGTTTTATTTAGATATCGGGTTTTCTACCACTGAAATCGGTGCAGTGGTCAAGCTGGTCGGTTTCTGGGCTACAATTGCCGGGGCATTTATCGGCGGCATTCTGACACTTAAAATCGGGATGTACGCGAGTCTCTGGGTATTCGGAATTCTCCAGTCAATATCAACCGCCTGCTTTGCCCTGCTGGCACAAACCGGTCACAGCATTCCCGCACTGACTGCGGTGATTGGTTTTGAAAATCTGGCCAGCGGCATGGGGACCGTTGCTTTCGTGGCATTTATGGCCATGATGACGGACAAACGGTTTACGGCCACCCAATACGCCCTGCTCAGCAGCCTGATGGGAATCCCCCGGGTCATCGCCTCAGCCCCCACCGGTTATGCGGTCAAATTCATGGGATGGGAAACATTTTTCATCGTCTGCGCATTAATGGCCATTCCGGGTCTGCTGATTCTAATAAAATCCTCGATTTTTAACATCTCAACAACCCACCCGGGAGAAGCCCCTTCAAATAATAAATTAGCCAATCTCTAAATTTCTTTTCAACTTTGACAAACTCGTAAAAAATCAGTTTCCGATGGCAAAGAAAAAAGTTCCAAATTCGAGGCGCGCAAATCCTGAGTAATGATTTGTACTTATCGTACCATGAAGAAGCGAAGGATGCAGCGCAACAAAGAATTTGGACTTTTTAGGAAGCCATCAATGTTTGATGTTGAAATCACAGGCAATAGTGATAATAATATTATTCTATTAAAAATAAACACAAACGAATGGCAACACAATGAATGATGACATAAATGAAATCGACCCTCAGGATCAGCACGTAAAACGGCTTGAAAAACTTGCAACAGAACGGAAACACGTTCTTTCGCTTGATGGAATGCAGGCCCTTGATGCCATTTTAGACCACCCGCAGCCCAACGCCCTGATCCACTCATTTGCAGAAGAAGATCTGCATTTTCTGATTCATCATATCGGGCCGGAAGATGCGTTGGATATCATTGCAATGGCTTCTGACCGGCAATGGGAATTTATTCTGGATATTGAAACCTGGGAAAAAGACCGGATCAACCTCAATGCCGTCACCGAATGGCTGGGCCTCATGCTCAAAGCGGCCCCTGAACGGTTTATTCATTGGATAGCGACCGAACAGACGAGTCTACTTGAATATTTATTATTTCATTCCATTGAGATGATCGTCCGGGAACACGATCAGGATCCATCAGATTTTGAAGATGGCTTTATCACCTATGATGATGTTTTCTATTTCAGAATACCGGAAACAAAATATGCGGAGGATGCAGACACCGATTTCAAAGAACAACACCAGGAATTATTAAACCGTATGATCGACCATCTGGCCAAGATAGATCATGTTTTTTACCAAAAAACACTGCTTCGGGCGGCCAACGTGATCTCTGCTGAAAGTGAAGAAGAAGCCTTCCGCCTGAGAAATTTCCGGCTGGCAGAGAAAGGGTTTGTTCCTTTTCATGAAGCCGTTGGCGTGTTTCAGCCGATCAGTGTTGATCATTTGAAAAAAAGAAAAAAAATCGTCGCCCGACTGCCGGAACCGGAGTCCTTTGTTCCAGTGCCGGTCAATCAAGCCTCCATGATGGACGAAGACAGCCTTTTCAGTCAGGCTCTATGCAAAATCACAGATTTCAATATCCTTCAACAGCTTCAGACGGAGTTTGCCGGGGTCTGCAACCAGCTGATCGCGACTGAACCAAACCCTGTCCGCACACGGGATGAATTGAAAACCATTGTCAAAAAAGCCTGCGGGTTTATCAGCATCAGTCTTGAAAACCTGCTCGCAAAAAAAGACACTGCCGCAGATGTTATGACAGATGAATATATCATGACATATCCACTAATTGACCTGTTTCGTAACGGGTATGGTGAGATTGCCAATCTCCGGCAGGAAGCCAAAACCTGGCAGAAAAACAGCTGGTGTGCAAAAAGCAATCTGCCGCTGAGCTTCTGGGGAGAAAGATTTGTCGGCGTCATCGGCGGCCTGTTAATCAACCGGCCAAAATTTTATGACATCCAGCAAACCGGCAATCTTTACCGGGAATTTGAAACCATGGCAGACGCTGAAATGACCGGAAACACCTTGAGGCAAGCCATGACCTATGACAACCTGCTTTCAGCCATGGCTATCCGGACGGATAATTTTTCAAAAAACCGGTTCATTACCTGCGAAAATCTATTAATGACGCTTTGGGCCAGGCATTGCCTCGAATTATCTCCGGAAATGAGTCCCATACCGGTATCCGTTTTCAGACCGTTTTTTACAGATCTCTGGGAATCAGGAAAAAAACCGCCCGCAATCAAAGATTCGAAAAAAACAGAATTTCTTCAATGGCTGGCGTCTGAAAGCGGACTTTTAGAAAATAAAATATCTCACGATCTCGGCAATGCGCTAGAGCTACTTTTCAACGATATCGCAAAAGACTACGGCACAATTCAATTGGACGATTTAGACCCCCGGTTTGTTACAATATTTTTGCTTGGATCTGATTGATGTCTTTGCCATAATATAACCGACTGAAAATATAATTTAAAACAGATATTTGACCTATTGATATTTTGAAAAAAATCTGCCACAAATAGACACATGAAAAATAAGGAAGAACAGGCACAGGATAAATACATTAAAACCCTGATGGATATCAGCCGGGCCATCACTTCGGACCTGTTCCATGAAGACCTGCTCAAACTGATTGTTTTGCTGACCGCAAAAATGGTCGGCGCGGATATATGCTCCCTCTGGCTGATCGATGAAAACGAAAACCCGCCGAAAATAAAGCTCACCGCCACCCAGTCAATAGAACCAGAATATGTAAAAGACCGCGCATTAAACCTGAATGAAGGCGTTGTCGGACATGTCGTAACCACCCAAAAACCCCTTGTCATTAAAAACGTAATGCGAAGCCGCCGGTTCAAAGAAAAAGAAATGGCCAAAAAACTCGGACTGGTGTCCATGGTGGGAGTACCGTTAAAGCTTCGGGACAAAAAAATTGTCGGCGTTTTAAATTGCTTCACCTCGGTTTCCTATGATTTTTCAAAAACAGAAATCAATGCGTTGACAACAGTCGCCAACCAGGCGGCGGTCGCTATTTTAAATACAGAGCTTATGGTAAAAACCAAAGTCATCCAGGAAGAACTTGAATCTCGAAAACTGATAGAAAAGGCCAAGGAAATACTCATGTCAAGCCGTCAGCTAAAAGGCGATGAAGCCTATCGGTGGATCCAGAAACGAAGCATGGACTCACGGAAAACCATGCGGCAGGTGTCGGAAGCCATCATTCTTTCGGATGAGATTTTTCAGGAAAACAAATAAAAAAACAAGTTATCTTAACCCTTCCATGTAACTTTATAATGGACGGTGGGCTAAATCGTAGGTCGGATTAGCGCGTCAGCGCGTAATCCGACAAATTTCATGGACCGGTTTGACAGAATTCTTTTTTTTGGTGGATTACGCGCTGACGCGCTAATCCACCCTACTGGAAAATATAACGAAATACATCACTTGCCGGGCAAAAAACGCAGCCTTTCATGAACACATTTTAACATTTTTTCAAAAGTTATTTACAGGCTCGGTCCCGAACGTGGCCGGGGGAAACACTTCCAAACAACTTAGTCTGTTCTCAAAAAATTCGGGCACCCCATATTGTAATATGGCTTCTGGATTTTCAATATAGTGAATAAATATTGATTTTCTGCTGTACTATAAATGAAGCTGATATATCATGACCCTTCAGGGCTGAATCTGTTTTCTTTCTATTCTTTTATTTTTTCATTCAACCGAACACCCGCCGTTATATTATGTAATTTTTAAAAAAAATTACATTGACAAAAAAAATTAATCCCACTAAAATTAAAATTTAAGTCAATTTATACAATGGCGTATAAAATACGACTTACACAAAGGCACAAACGACAAAGGCGTCTATTTCCATGTTTACACGGGAAATAGGTGCCTTTTTTTTTATTTGATGAAGGGATACAATGGTGTGTTCAAAAACATCTTAACCAAAAGCTAACTGGGAGAATAAATCATGAGATTTTCAAAAAATAATGATGCATTAGGAACAACAAACCGTGGTAATCCTTGCGAATCCAGCCTCTGCACACTTTGCCGTTCGGACTGTAAGGGCAAATGCGAAACATGGCTGTCCAGTCTTGTGGGGCGTAAACTGCTATACCCGAGAGACTTTGGCAAGGTCACTGCCGGTGCCAATAATACAAACCATGTCGGAGTTTCCTATAACAACCTCAGAATCCAGGGATATGCTTACGGCTCAAACGGCCTGGACAAAGGGTTAACCAATGACCCGGATGATTGTATTTTCCCGAATGTCAACCTGGAAACCGAATTTGGCAATGAAATAAAAACAAAAGCCCGCATCCCGCTGATGACCGGCGCGTTAGGGTCCACCTTTATTGCCGCCAAGTACTGGGATTCCTTTTCTATCGGCGGCGCTTTGTGCGGTATTCCGGTGGTTATCGGCGAAAACGTGGTCGGCGTTGACCGTGAATCCAAAATCGGTGCCGGCAAAACCAAAAAAGGTAAAATCAAGAGCGCACCGGAACTGGAAAGACGTATTGACGGCTATCTGCGTTATTATGACGGATACGGCGCCATCATCGTTCAGCTCAATGTTGAAGATACCCGTAACGGCGTGGCCGAATTTGTTGTTGAAAAATACGGTAACAAATGCATCATCGAACTCAAATGGGGCCAGGGTGCCAAAGACATCGGCGGCGAAATCCAGGTAACCAGTCTTGATTATGCCCTGTTCCTCAAAGATCGCGGCTATGTTGTTGATCCTGATCCAAAACTGCCGGAAGTCCAGAAAGCATTTAAAGAAGGCGCCATCAAATCATTTGCCCGTCACAGCCGTTTGGGCGGAACCAACCTGGATAGCGTTGATCAGGTCCGTGAAGACTTCATGAGCAGCGTTGATTACCTGCGCAAAATCGGTTTCAAACGCGTCACCTTAAAAACCGGTTCCTACGGCATGGAAGAACTGGCCATGGCCATTAAATTCTCCACAGACGCCAAACTTGATCTGCTCACCATAGACGGTTCAGGCGGCGGTACCGGCATGAGCCCATGGAACATGATGCAGAGCTGGGGCGTTCCTTCTATTAACCTGCATGCAAAAGCCCATGAATATGCTAGTATCCTGGCAGCTAAAGGCGAAAAAGTTGTGGATATGTCTTTTGCCGGCGGTTTTGCTCTTGAAGACAGCATCTTCAAAGCGGTCGCTCTGGGTGCTCCATATACCAAGCTGGTTTGCATGGGCCGTGCCATCATGATTCCGGGTTACCTGGGATCTAATATCGAAGGCGCCCTGCATCCGGATAGAAAAGAAAAACTCTGCGGCAACTGGGACACCCTGCCGAAAACAGTGAGTGATGTCGGCGGCTGTGCTGAAGAAATTTTTGCTGCTTACTTTGATCTTGAGAAAAAAGTCGGCAAAAAAGAAATGAAAAACATTCCGTATGGCGCAATTGCTTTCTACACCCTGGCAGACAAACTGGCCTGCGGCCTGCAGCAGCTCATGGCTGGTGCCAGAAAATTCAGCCTGGACCAGATTGCACGCACGGATCTTTTTGCTGGTAACCGCGAAACAGCAAAAGAAACCGGCATTGCCCATGTTTCTGATTACAACGATGAGACTGCTCAGAAAATACTGAACTCGTAACAAGGTGATGTCATCACTTAGTTGAAATCGATAGTATTTTTTTAACTCCCTTCAAAGGCCTTTCCGGATCATATCCGGAAAGGCCTTTGTCTTTTCAGGAAGCGGCCAGCAAATAAAATTACCTGCATATCCACTTTGACAAACTCGTAAAAAGTCGGATTTCGATGGCAAAGAAAAAAGTTCCACCAAATCTTAAAATTGGCGAGGCGCGCAAATCCTGAGTGATGATTCGTACTTAGCGTACTTTGAAGAGACGAAGGA
>JAGGYV010000135.1 GCA_021162325.1 Desulfobacteraceae bacterium
AAATGCCGCCAGAAAGAAGTTGGCCACCAGCCCGACATAGACGGCCAGGATGCTTTTGCGATTTCGCAGTTTATTAGCTGTTGTTTTTTTCAAATTCCTTCATAAAATCAACCAGTGTTTTGATGCCTTCAATGGGCATGGCATTGTAAATAGAAGCCCGGCAGCCGCCAACAGACCGATGGCCCTTAAGACCGCCCATTTCTTTTTCTGTCGCCTCTTTGATAAACTGTTTTTCCAGGTCTTCACTGGGCAGGCGGAATGTCACGTTCATCAGTGACCGGCTGTCTTTGTCTGCGGTGGCATTATAAAAGTCCGTAGCATCCATAAAATTATACAGCATTCCGGCTTTTTCCTGGTTGATTTTTTCCATGGCAGCCAGGCCGCCCACGGTTTCTTCCAGCCATTTCATGACCAGCTGAATGCAGTAAATGGAAAAACACGGCGGCGTGTTGTACATGGAATTTTTTGAGGCAAATGTATTGTAGTTGAGCATGGATGGCAGGTTGTCCGGTATCAGTTTCAACATGTCGTCACGAACGATGACCATGCAGACACCGGATGGCCCGATATTTTTCTGGGCCCCGGCATAAATCATGCCGAATTTATCCACATCCAGCGGACGGGACATAATGTCTGAAGACATGTCAGAGATGATGGGTACGCCCGCAGTGTCCGGGAATTGCGCCCACTGGGTGCCTTTTATGGTGTTGTTGGACGTAATATGAGCGAAAACCGCGTCTTTGTTAAAGGCAATGTTTTTGGGGATATAAGCAAAATTCCGGTCCTCTGATGAAGCCACTACCTGATGGGATTTCCCCTGAATTTTGGCTTCCTTGATGGCTTTGGTTGACCATGTGCCGGTATTGACAAAGTCGGCGGATTTACCATCGGCCATAAAGTTCATCGGGATCATGGCAAATTGTGTGCTTGCCCCGCCCTGGAGAAACAGTACGTGGAATTTGTCATCCAGCCCCAACAGGCGTTTTGTTCTTGCGATTGCGTCGTTGATCACATCATCAAACCAGACGGATCTGTGGCTGACTTCCGTGATGGACATGCCGCTTGATTTGTAATTTAATAAAGAAGCCTGGATTTCTTCCAGAACCGGGAGTGGCAGTGTCGCCGGTCCGGCGTTAAAATTGTAAATTCTGTTTTCAGACATTTATTTCCTCCACTGATGGCCATATATATGTTTATAAATAATTATCAAAATTAAAAAATGACTATGGCAAATTAAATTATGGATGTCAACTGTCGGATATTTTTCAGATATCAGGCATATGCTTAATATGATTGCAATGGTATCAAATTTTTGCCATGAGTGAACCATTGACAGGATGACTGGTTTAACATAAGTATAATAAAATTCATATAGAAATTATATTTTGAGGAATTGTTCATGAAAATAGTTCGTTACCCATCACCGGATGCTGAAAAAAAAATACGTGCCATCACTGAAAGGGGATTTGAATTCAGATCTGAGGACATTGATACGGTTTCAAAAATTCTTGCGGATGTGAAACAGCGTGGCGATGAGGCGTTGATAGAATATACCAATCGTTTTGATGCACCGGATTTGAACGCTTCGGATTTAATTGTTTCTGAAGAAGAAATCGCGGCGGCTGAACAACAGGTTGACAGCAGTTTCAGGTCCGCACTCAACCGATCGGTGGAACAGGTTGAAGAATTTCATAAAAAACAGCTTCGCAATTCCTGGATCAGCACGCCCCGGCCCGGGGTGATGCTGGGGCAACTGGTTAATCCCGTGGATGCCGCCGGGGTTTATGTGCCGGGTGCCAAAGGCGGCCTGACGCCGCTGGTTTCATCTGTGCTGATGGGTATTATTCCGGCTAAAATTGCCGGGGTGAAACATGTTGCCATGGTAACGCCCCCCACGAAAGAGGGAACCGTCAATCCCCATCTTCTGGTGGCAGCAAAAAAAGTCGGTGCAGATATTATTTATAAAACAGGCAGTGCCTGGGCCGTGGCCGGACTGGCGTATGGAACGGAAACCATAAAAAGAGTTGATGTGATTGTGGGACCGGGTAATATATATGTGACCCTTGCCAAAAAAATGGTGGCCGGAACCGTTGGCATTGATATGATTGCCGGTCCCAGTGAGATACTGGTCATTGCCGATGAATCAGCCAATCCGGAGTTTATTGCTGCGGATTTACTTTCGCAGGCGGAACACGATACGCTGGCTTCTTCGGTCTTGATTACCAGCTCGGAACAGGTGGCTGAAAGAACATTAAAAGCTGTGGGCAATCAGCTTGCACATCTGGACCGGAAAGATATTGCAGAAAAATCATTGGCCGCCTTTGGCAGTATCATGATTGTTCCCGACGTTGAGACGGCCATTGACCTGTCCAACCGGATCGCACCGGAGCATCTGGAAATTCAAATAAAAGAGCCTTTTGAATATATTGGATTAATCCGGAATGCGGGGGCTGTTTTTATCGGTGAGTATACGCCTGAACCGGTCGGCGATTATGTCGCCGGGCCGAATCATGTATTGCCCACCGGTGGAACGGCAAGGTTTTCTTCCGCGTTGTCCGTGGATAATTTTATGAAACAGACCAGTCTGCTACATTATTCAAAAACGGCGTTTGACCGGGAGGCGGATGACATTATTCGCCTGGCCAACGTAGAGGGCTTAAGCGCACATGCAGGGTCTGTCGCTGTGAGACGTACGTCCGGCAAAGCGAACGAATAAGCTGAACGAATAAGCTGGAGATGTAAATTTTTGTTTGAATGTAGCTACTCAGGTCGATAGGCTGAAGGTAAATAGGGCAGGCGGAATAAGCTGTTTTTTAAAAAATAATTTATTCAGACAGCCCTTCAGTCTAATTAACCTGAGTAATTACGTTTGAACTTGACAATGGCCAAGGTAGGGATTAATTTTAACAGCATGAGAATATACTCAAAATGAAGGTAAATTATGGGAAGACCGCATAAAAAACGTTATGTCGCATTTAATCCAGGGGTTTGTTATTTCAAACCCAGGGGTATTCCAATGCTTGATCTTGAAGAAATTCGTTTGACCATCGATGAAAGAGAAGCCTTACGGCTTGCTGACATGGAAGGGCTGTCGCATGAGGAAGCCGGCCAGATGATGGGTGTTTCAAGGGCAACGTTTGGAAGAATTATCGAGCAGGCCCGGCGAGTTGTTGCCGATGCGCTGATTAATGGTAAAGCCATCAATATTGAAGGTGGCAACTATGAGATCAGCTCTACGGAACGTCTTTTTGCATGTGAAAAGTGTCACTATGAATGGCACGAAGATATGGGTACCGGGCGGCCAACGGCGTGTCCGTCGTGCCGTCACCGTGGGGTTTTTCGGGTGGCTTCCGAAGAAATTTGATGGGTTTATGACATAAAAGTAAAAAAGACGAATTCATAAAAGTCAGATTCAGATGGCAAAGTATAAAAATTCAAATTCAAGGCGCACAAATCCTGAGTAATGATTTGTACTTATCGTACCATGAAGCAGCGAAGGATGAAGTGCAACACAGAATTTGGGTTTTTTACGAAGCCATCAAAAAAGTGACCGCATGTTTACGGGCGCGGTGTCTTTTTGTACTGTATTCTTTGGCGCAAGTGGTTTGTATTAATAAAAAGGAGAAGTATTTGTATGGAAAATAGTCAGAGCGGGACCTGTGGTATACAGGATCCGGCACAACAAAAACAGCAACAGGAAATTGAATTAAAAAATACGTTGTCAAAAATAAAATATAAATTGATTGTCATGAGCGGCAAAGGCGGCGTGGGTAAAACCAGTGTGTCGGTGAACCTGGCGATTGCGCTGGCAAAAAAGGGATATCAGGTCGGCATTATGGATGTTGATTTGCATGGGCCGGATGTCCCCCGTATGCTGGGATTGCAAGGTGAAGTGACGGCGTCAAAAGAAACCGCAAAATTAATTCCAATGAGGTATTCTGATAACTTAAAAATCATATCCATGGAATGCTTTATGCCCAATAAGGACGATGCGGTCATTTGGCGGGGCCCGCTGAAGCATTCTGCCATTAACCAGTTTATAACAGATATTGACTGGGGAGAACTCGATTTTTTGATTGTTGATTCACCTCCGGGAACCGGTGATGAACCGTTAAGTGTTGTCCAGACGATTTCCGATGCAAAGGCGATTATTGTGACAACCCCGCAGGAGGTCGCGCTGGCCGACGTCCGGAAATCCATTAACTTTTGTAAAAAGATCAACACGGATATCGTTGGAATGGTTGAAAATATGAGCGGATATGTCTGCCCCCATTGCGGAGAAACCGCAGATTTGTTCGGTTCCGGTGGTGGAGAGACAACTGCAAACCAGTTTAATATTAGTTTTTTAGGGAAAATTCCGTTTGACCCGAAAATTGTGAAAGCAGGGGATACAGGCCGCTCTTACCAGGATGAGAATAAGGATGCACCGGCTGCAAAGGCATTTGGAGAGGTCGTTGAAAAAGTAGTGAAATTGTTAAACGCATAAACCGGATTTGAACGAACCAAATTTTGTTTAAATGCGGGATAAAAAAATAAAAACGCCCATCTGAAACCATCAGATGGGCGTTTTCTTGTTGTTGGGCTTGATGGACTCGTAAAAAGTAGCAGCAGATGAGGATTCCCAAAGAACTTCATAATGGTCGGTGAGATAAATCGTAGGTCGGGATTCTTTCCCGACAAATAATTATCTTATGTCAAACGCCGGGTAAGAAACCCGGCCGGCCTACAGAAGTTATTTGTTGACACAGTGACGCGAAGCGGCATTGTGTCGCTTTTTACTGGATTACTTGCGGGATTGATTCGTTCACTGGCAAGGCATTTCAGGCCGAAGACGCAGCCCTGGTTTTTTACGAGATTTGATTCGTTCATTTGCAAGGCATAAGGGGTGACGCTGTAGCGGTTTACCGCGAACCACTTATAACGAAGCAAATGGGCGAATCAAATCTGTGGCCGTCCCAGATTGTTTAATGCTAGTGTCAAGGGCTTGCTGTCCACGCTGCTGCCGGTAAACCGGATGGGGCCGGGACGTCGAAACTGGTCAGGGCCGGGATTTGCTGCGAGCCATTTTTCACGCATGGCTTCAACAACTTTAAATGCCGGAGCTTCAATGTCCACAACCGTCCGTTCAAGGACCAGCGCCAGCTTTCCTTTTCTTTCCTCCAGGTGCATGAGCGGGGCAATCGGAATGCCGATGGGTTCCCAGTCTGAAAACTCTTTTTCAAGATTTTGGATTGCCGCCATCTGACCGGTGGCATTGTTTGCGATCAGGGAAAAAACCGTCAGCCCCAGATTGTAGGTGTAAGTGCAGTCAAACCAGGTGGGGTCATTGCCGCGTCCGTCATAGCCGTAAAAATGAATCTGGGTTTTGAATTTGGGCATCGTGGCCTGAAAGACGCGTTGAATGACCGGCGGGATATCATCATTTTTACCGATAACGTCTTCTTTGACCAGTTCCTGGTTCAATGTTTTTACTGAAATAAGGGAGTCTTTGGCCAGCAGAAACGGGTCGTCCGTGTTAAAATTTTTAAAAATGATCGGTCCGTAATAATCCGGGTCAAAGCCTTCTTTTTTGAGTGTTTTTCTAAACCAATCCGGTTTGATGCCGATTTTATAGCGCCCTTGCTCCTGCCGGATTTTCAGGTAGTTCTGCACCAGGCCCAAAATAACTTTTTCAGTTTCAACCTGGGAGAACTGAAAATTTCCATGGCTGTCTCGTTCGGTTAAAAGGCCTTCCTGAAAAAATGCGGGAATATCACTGAAAAGATCGTCATCACGGGTATTCCAGATGAAAAAATTCTTATCCTCGCGGGAAAATCTGGCCAGGCGGCGCAGATAGACCAGCTTGTCGTCAAGGGTGATGAAATCCGAGTGAAAGTCCGTGTCATGGGTCTGGTTGTATTCAGCAATGATGGTGTTTAGCTTTATTATAAATATTTGAATTTCATTGATGAATTCCAGTATTCCCTCGGGAATGACCATCACGCCGTAATTTTTGCCCATCTCAGCCCGCCGTACAATGGCATTGCAGATAACCCTGGAAAGATGCCGAAGGGTCATGCCGAAGGCTGTGTAGTCGGTTGTGCCGGCAGCTTTTGCTTTTTCTATCCGCTCCATGTCAACGTAATCAGCCATTTCTTCGCCAATCATGCACATGTTCGGATGTACCTGAAGCGCGACTTCTAAGGCAAGGTGGCTGGCCACACGTCCCATGACTTTGCAAACATGCCAGTATTTGACATCTGAGCTGCTGTCAGAGCACAGGTTGTTGATATTTACTGCAAACGCTCTGGCCGCTGTATGAAAACCAAATGACATGGCGCATAGAAGTTTTCCGGTTTTGTCTTTGACCTGAATATCCCCGTCAATGGTTTTGGGAACACCGATGACCTGAATACCGTCATCAAACAATTCCTGAGCCAGAAACGCCGCATTGGTGTTGGAATCATCTCCGCCCACAATAACAATGGCGTCTATGTTCATTTTTTTGCAGTTTTCCCGGGCAAGGGCCATTTTTTCTTTTGTATCGATTTTGGTGCGCCCGGTTTTAATCATGGAAAACCCGCCGAGATTCCGGTGATCGTCAATCATGTCTTTTTCAAGCTCAATGGCGTCATTTTCAAGAATGCCATCAGGGCCCAGGATAAATCCAAATAACCGGTTTTTGGGATTGGCCTTTTTCATGGCGTCAAAAAGTCCGGCAATCACATTGTGTCCGCCGGGGGCCGGCCCGCCGGAAAATACAATACCGATATTTCTTTGTCGGGTATAATTTTTTGTAAGCGCCGGGTCCGGGGTATCCATACCGATAATACGCTGCACCGTATTGTCAATAATATGGGGAAGGGCTTTTTTTGTGGCCGGGTGGATATCAAATTCATACTGCAGGTCATTTTCAAGCCTGCTTGCCGGATGATTAAAAACGTCACAGGACGGTGGCTGAAAGCTTAATCGTTCCTGGACATTATGTGTAAAGGGTGTTGTGATTTTTTGTACGTCCGGATTTTTTAAAAATGAATTCAGGTCGATTCCTTTGCTTTCCGGCATTTGCATCTCTCCTTGTTTGTGTTTCAGACCTTTGTTTTTTAAGGCAAACATAGCGTGTCATTCGATTCGTTCGGTAAATTATTATCAAAAGGCTGAATTGTGTCAAGTAAACAATAAACGAATCATATTTCAGGAATTGACATGAAGGTTTTTTTGATATAAAAATTAAATTTAAGATTGAGCATTCTGTGATAAGAGTGAAAGAAAGGGCGGTATTATGTTGATTAATTATTGGTGTTGGTGGCACAAAGATTTATATCAGAGGTGTGCCCTCCGGCTGATTTTGGCATGAACTGTCAGTAAAAAATAAGATAAAGTAAATGACCGCGGGGTTCAGCAAGGACCCTGCGGTTTTTTTTTGTTTAATTCTAATATATTTAAAAAATCGGATTCAGATGGACATAAAAAGTCATAACACAGAATGTTGACCTTTTGCGAAGCCATCAAGAAAAATCGAGTCAATTGAAAGGAGTCGAATCATGCTAATCGTCATGCGTCAGGATGCAAGCCAGAAACAGGTGGATGAAGTCGTTTCCGCTGTTGAATCAAAAGGGTGCAAGGCCCGATCAATTCCGGGCGGAGACCGGGTGTCGATTGCGGTTCTTTTTAATAAAGGCGCATTAGACGAAGTCTGGTTTCAGGATTTACCGGGGGTAAAGCAGGCGATTGCCGTTACCCGGCCGTATAAACTGGTGAGCCGGGAAACCAAACCGGACGGAACCCGGATTCAGGTGGGTAATGTAACCATCGGTGATGGGCGCATGGTGATTATGGCAGGGCCGTGTGCGGTGGAGAGTGAATCCAGGGCCATGGCAATTGCCGAAAGTGTTAAGCAGACCGGGGCAGATATGTTCCGGGGAGGCGCTTTTAAGCCCCGGACATCGCCGTATTCTTTTCAGGGACTGGGGGAAGAAGGGTTGAAAATTCTTGCAAAGGTCCGTGAAACTTTTGAAATGCCGGTTATAACGGAGGTGATGGATCTGGCTTATTTTGATATGGTCGAAGATTATGCGGATATTATTCAGATCGGTACCCGGAACATGCAGAATTTCAGCCTGCTTCGCCGGGCCGGGCAAGCAAAAAAACCGATATTTCTCAAACGTGGCATGTCGGCGACTGTTGATGAATGGCTGATGGCCGCTGAATATATCATGGCGGAAGGCAACCCGGAAGTCATTTTGTGTGAACGCGGTGTCCGGACATTTGTTCGACACAGCCGGAACACGTTGGACCTTTCTGCAGTGCCCGTGGTTCAAAAGGAGAGTCATTTACCGATTATGGTGGATCCAAGCCATGCTACCGGATTCCGCGATCAGGTGATGCCTCTTGCACGGGCGGCAGCCGCAGCCAATGCCAATGGCCTTATGATCGAAGTCCATAATGAACCGGAAAAAGCAACAAGTGACGGTGCCCAGTCCCTGTATCCGAAACAATTTGAAACATTGTGCCGGCAGATCCGGGCGATTGAAAAAATTTTAAAGGAAACGGATGGATCGTAGTTGGATCATAGCTGGCTGTTCAGGTCTGTTCGTGCCGGCGTGAAGACTGAAGAAAAAACGAAAGGATTTAATTTTGAAAAAAATTGAAATTCAAGGAAATACCGGACATTCGAATATATTTGTCGGGGAACGGCTAAATAATCTTGCTTCGTATTTAGATCAAAAACAGGTGGTCATCATAACCGATGACAATGTTGCCGGTTTTTACGAAAAAGATTTTCCTAAAGCGGATGTGATCCGTGTCGGAACCGGTGAAGGGGTAAAAACGCTTGATACGGTGGCACAAATTTATCAGCAGCTCATTGCACTGGAAGCGGACCG
>JAGGYV010000076.1 GCA_021162325.1 Desulfobacteraceae bacterium
ATCCTGCCCCAAAATAGCCATCCATTTTTTTAAAATCTGCAATAAATCAGTTAATTAAATTTACGGCACGCATTGTGCAATGTTTAATCCCTTTTCAATGGGCATAATTTACATTCATTATAATTTGATTAACTGGACAAATAAAAATCATCACCACTAAAGTGTAAAAAACTAATTATACCAAATCCTTAAAAACAAGAAGGGTGTTGTTAACTGATGAAAAAATTAAACCTGGCATTTATTTTATTTGGCGCTATGACAATTCTATTTCTAACTTCAGGTGTTTTATGGTGTACTGAATCAAGCGACATGCTGGAATCTATTACAAATGTCCAAAAGTACAACCGCTCTATTCACATAATGGCAATGCTGATCGCGGGGTTCGGATTTTTGATGGTCTTTGTCAAAAGATACGGGCGTTCTGCTTTAACGGCAACATATTTGTTGATAAGCATCGCAATTCCCATTTATATTTTGAAAGACAGCTTAGGGATTATCGGCGGGCCGAATCCGGAGATAGACAGACTTATACTGGCGGAATTTGCCGCAGCCAGCCTCTTAATATGTGCCGGTGCCCCATTGGGAAGATTAAAAATGGGACAGTATATATTAATGGGCCTGCTGTTCATGCCCTGTTATATGATTAATGAATGGATTCTACTCGATAATGGATTCGGGCTGATTCCGGCGGGCAGTTTTGTCGATACCGGTGGATCTATTGTTATTCATGCCTTTGGGGCAATTTTCGGGTTAGGGGTCATTACAACCATGACCACGCAAAAAGAGTTAAATCTTAAAATTGAATCTGATGACACCAGTGACAGGTTCTCGATGCTGGGCAGTATGGTACTCTGGATTTTCTGGCCGAGTTTCTGCGCAGCGCTTGTCGCCCCTCAACTGGTGGTCCACACCGGGTTAAATGTTATATTGGCCCTTTCCGGCGCAACCATTGCGACATACTTTGCTTCGGTGCTTTTAAGAGGTAAAATCGCCATCGCCGATATTGCCAATGCCGCTTTAGCCGGTGGTGTTGCGATTGGGTCGATCTGTGACACGGCAAGTTTAACCGCAGCTTTTATCATCGGAATAATTGCCGGCAGTCTTTCTACTTTTGGATTTGCTGTTATTCAGCCAAAGGTCGAAACACTATTGAAAGGAACGGATACATGTGGTGTTATGAATCTGCATGGAATGCCCGGCTTGTTCGGTGGGCTTGCTGCAATTTTTGTCGTTGACGGCATTAGCATGGGTCTGCAGCTTACAGGTATCGGACTGACCATTTTAGTGGCAAGCATCACCGGCTTCGCAGCCGGAAAGCTGATATCCGTCCTTGGCCGAAGAACAGAACCATATATTGATTCAGAAGAATTTGAGATGTAAGGGCCGCATAAAAAATGTTTTAGCCCATCTTGCTGGTCTTTTGACCCGCCTTCTTTGTTGCGATAAAGCGCGCATATCCAGATATGCTTACTTTATCGCGCCTCGAATGCGGGACAAAATTCTTCGCCATTTGGGATAAAACTTATTTTCCGTGACCCAAAAAAAATTAAAAAAAATACTAACTTTCTTTATGATAACAAAATATCAGGAGATAAAAAACATGAACAAAAGAGAAAATGCACTTGCTGCAATAAACAAAATCAAACCGACAAAAACAACCATCCCTTACAAGGAAGAAAACTCCATTAACAAATTTGGAGAAAATGTCTTCAGCATGTCCGTGATGAAGCAACGGCTGCCCAAGGATATTTACAAATCCTTAAAAAACACGGTTGAAAATTATTCCGCCCTGGATGCTTCTGTTGCAGATGTGGTGGCCAATGCCATGAAAGACTGGGCAATGAATAAAGGGGCCTCCCATTATGCCCATGTGTTTTTCCCGCTGACGGGCGCCACGGCTGAAAAGCATGACAGCTTTCTGGTCCCGGATTTGTCCGGAAACGCCATTGCGGAATTTTCAGGTACAACATTGATCCAGGGAGAACCGGATGCATCGAGTTTTCCCAACGGTGGGCTTCGTCAGACCTTTGAAGCCAGAGGATATACGGCTTGGGATGTCACCAGTCCGGCATATATCATGGAAAGCCCCAACGGTGCCACCCTCTGCATTCCCACGGCTTTTTTATCATGGAAAGGCGAAGCGTTGGATAAAAAAACCCCGATTCTGAGATCCATGCAGGCTTTAAACACGCAGGCACAGCGGATATTAAACCTCTTCGGTGATAATTCCGGTAAAATCGTTGCCGCAACTTGTGGTGCGGAGCAGGAATATTTTCTGATTGATAAGAGCTTTGTTCTCTACCGACCTGATATTCAGGCCACGGGAAGAACGCTGTTCGGTGCGCCGTCTGCAAAAGGCCAACAGTTTGACGACCATTATTTCGGCGCCATCACCGACCGCGTTTTAGCTTTTATGTTTGAAGTAGAACGTGAACTTTACCGGCTCGGGATTCCGGTAAAAACACGACACAACGAAGTGGCCCCGGGACAGTTCGAAGTGGCCCCGGTTTTTGAGACCGCCAACCTGGCCACCGACCATCAGCAGCTGACCATGGTCACCCTCAAAAAAATCGCTAGACACCACGGCATGGAATGCCTGCTGCACGAAAAACCGTTTGCCGGCATAAACGGCTCCGGCAAGCATTGCAACTACTCCTTTGGAAATGCCACCCAGGGCAACCTCCTGGATCCGGGAGAGACGCCTCATGAGAACGCCCAGTTCCTGGTATTCTGTGCTGCCATCATCCGTGGTGTTCACAAATACGCCAAAGTATTGCGTGCGGTTATCGCATCCGCTGGAAATGATCATCGCCTCGGCGCCAATGAAGCGCCGCCGGCGATTATTTCTATTTTCCTTGGCGAACAACTGACCGAGGTGTTTGAACACATTAAAAACGGAGAGGCGACATGTTCTAAAGAAGCCTGCTTAATGAAAATCGGGGTTGATGCATTGCCGGACCTTCCAAAGGACGCGGGCGACCGTAACCGGACCAGCCCTTTCGCCTTCACCGGAAACCGGTTCGAGTTCCGGGCCGTGGGGTCCGACCAGTCCGTTTCCGGACCGATAGTGGCCATGAACACCATTTTTGCTGACTCCATTGATTATGTTGCCACAAAACTTGAGAATGCCATTAACGGTGATTTGTCAAAACTCCATGACGCCGTTCAGGATGTCGTAAAAAAAATTATCGATAACCATGGATCGATAATTTTTAACGGTGACAACTATACGAATGCCTGGCAGAAAGAAGCGGCCAAACGCGGACTGCCAAATCTGAAAACCACCCCGGAAGCCCTGCCCATGCTCATCGAAGATGACGTGATTGAACTTTTCAGCAAATACAAGGTGCTGTCCAAAGAAGAAATGCACAGCCGGTATGAAACATATCTTGAACAATATAACCTGAAAATCGAAGTGGAAGCCAAGACCGTCGCGGAAATGGCCAATACCATCATCTACCCGGCGGCTGTTCGCTACCAGACTGAACTGGCTGAATCCTGCCTGAAAATGAAGGAACTAGGAATGGATTTTGAAGATACCGCCTTAAAGGAAACTGCCGGACTGATCAAGGAATTAAAAACCAGGATTAAAACACTGGAAACCCTGATCGTCCATGAAAGTAACGAGGCACTGGATGAAGCAATAACCTGTTGCGAACAAACCCTGCCGGCCATGCTCAAGATCCGTGAAATTGCCGATAAAATAGAAAGGATTGTGGCAGACGATTTGTGGCCGCTGCCGACGTATCAGGAAATGCTGTTTATCAAGTAATGACGACTAATCTTCAGAATTCCGGATATCATCCGGTCAATCAGATATTATGCAGGTTGATCCCCGAATAAATCACAAACCGGATAAATCGTAAGGGGATCAACCTGCTTTAGAAAAGGAAGATACGAAGGGAGGTACGCCAAGCTTCCTTTGTCATTATTGATATTATTTTTTAATTTTAAACTGTACTCTCTTTGTAACCCGAATAAGCCCTCGGGGAGGACATAATGCCCTCCTCTGCACAAGCTTTAAAACATTTTCGCAAGCAAGGAACGTATCCCCGCCTGTTGTTCACTCTTAATTTGAATCCAATATTTATGAACCCAGCGTATCTGCCGATTGGTCAGCTTTAAGATGTGCCTCCCACTCTTCTCCCCAAAGATCCGGGACAGTTTCTTCTACCGGAAAAATTGATTCCCAGGCCACATCCATTGCGGTAAAAATATTTTTCAATTGTTCTTCATCCTTGGCAAGCCATACGCAATACCGAAACCCCTGATCATTGTTAAAATAGGTTCTTTCCCACTTGGCATCCTCAACCTGGGTCAATTTTCTCCAGTTCTCCTGAACAACACTACAGTCAACGCCGGGATCATGGTGAACGACCATAAATTTTTGCAAATTAATCATTTTCAGTCCTCCTTTTTAAAAAATTAATCAGTTGACTTTCTGGCGCGTGATGAATATCGCTGTTGCCGGTTGTCGTTGCCATCACCTCCTTTTGCCGTTAAATTTATTTATTTTTCCAGCAAAAGCGTTGGTTGGTTTCCTATAATTTGTTTAATTGATCCAAAAGCAATGATTTCAACCTGTCTAAAGATGTCGGGTACGCCTGCATG
Source organism: Desulfobacteraceae bacterium (assembly GCA_021162325.1). Taxonomy (GTDB): domain Bacteria; phylum Desulfobacterota; class Desulfobacteria; order Desulfobacterales; family Desulfosalsimonadaceae; genus SURF-3. Next base: position 4,612 of record JAGGYV010000076.1, read on the forward strand.
GGGATTCCCATCCAATCACAATATTCCAGAAATTCTTCCGGATTTTCCGCCATATACTGATCCATATATCCGGTCCCGTCTAAAACAATGGCCCCACCCGAATGCCGGGGAAAATTTTCATTGGCCAGCCCCTTATCCCAGCCCTTAAAAACCAGCTTGCGAAAACGGACCCAGCCAGGGGTCATCCACCATACTTTCTCGCCGCCGGCCAGTTCAGCCGCTATTTTCTCCTGTTCCGCATCATCGGCAATCATACCCATGCAGTGGGTAGCGTCAATTCTCACAACGCCAGGTCCCTGTTCGTCAATGATGGTCTGCATGCTTCTTAATGGATCATCCGCGTTCACATAACAAAATTTGCCGCCGTAAACCACAATGATCTTATCGACATTTTCCCTGGCCTTACTGATCTTCTGAACCAGTTGCCGTTCCAGTTCATGAATATCCTGATGCAGCCCAGGGGTGGTATAATAAACATATTCAGTATCCAAAAACCCCTCTTCCTGCAACTGGTTGAGTTCCATTCGCATGGTGCCGCAGGCAACAATTCCGATATCCGAAAAAGACGAATTTCCCATCATAGATCCTTTCACGCCAATGCATGACCGTTAAATATAGATTTGATATATTGCCGGCGAACCATGCGCTGCTGAAGACGCATGGCCCACCGACAATTGAAAAGGAAGATATAATAGCGGAGGTATGCCAAGCTTCCTTTTTTTTGGATTTTACAATAAGACAAATGATGAACTGCCCGCGTTAATGCGAGCATGTCCCGATTATCCCGATTATCCCGGTTATCCCGATTAAACATTTTAAAATGTCCCTTTCACACTGGGAAAATCTTCTATGTTCGTATGGGGTAAAAACAGCGCGGAGGTAAATTCATCCATGAACTGGTCAAGGACTTCCTTGTTGGCCGGCATAAAAACAACCCGGTGCTGAGCCGGTTTCCCCTGTTCCGGAATATCATCAATCCCCTTACCGCCGCGTTTTTCCATAAACCAGATGGGGCATGAAGAACGAAATTTACAATGTATCTCAGGGTCCCGACACACCATGCATTCTTCACACATATAGATATTGTGCTTCATACACATGAAGTTGGTCTCACGATCCGGATGATTGATGCATTTACCCATGAGAATTCCTATTCTTAAATATTAATCCTGATAGTCTCGTAAAAAATCAGATTTAGACGGCAAAGTATAAAAGCTCCAAATTCAAGGCGCGCAAATCCTGAGTAATGATTTGTACTTAGCGTACCATGAAGCAGCGAAGGATGCAGCGCAACACAGAATTTGGACTTTTTACGAAGCCGTCAATCCTGCAATTTATCCAACGCAGTAGCCAGCGCCACTTCCGGCTGCAAACCGACAAATCGTTGAATTTCCTTATTATTCTTAAAAATAACCAGCGTCGGTATACTCTGGATTCCCAGTTCTTTCGCAATATTCTGATGATTATCGATATTTAACACCGCCACACCCACCCGACCGTCAAATCGATCGGCGATTTTGTTTAAAATCGGTTCCTGCAAACGGCAGGGAGCGCACCAGGGCGCATTAAAATCAATAAGAATGGCACCATTCTTGATCGCTGTGTCAAATTCCGTCTGTGAATTAATTGTTATCAGTGCCATTTGCCATGCCTTAAGATAATTCTGAATAGAGTAAAAGCAAACAATATACCAACGTCTTTTTCTTCAAAAAACAGCCAATATACTTAGTAATACAAATTACATGCCATAATTTCAATCCCCCTCATTATATTTTTAACTATTCAATATTATGAGATTATTTTTATTTTAAAAAATTAATGCCAATGCCGTTGACTTATGAAGTAGCGCTACTTATATTGTTTGTAGCGCTACAGTGGCGCTTGTGTTTATTTAAAATAAGGGAAATTCATATGCTACAAAAAAATCCGGATATACATAATCTGGAATTTGAAAAACTGCTCCTTGAATCAATGGCTGAGGGGGTTTTCACCGTCACTGAAAATGGACAAATCACCTCATGGAATCCGGCAATGGAACGTATCTCCGGCTATAATGAAAAAGAAGCTATTGGCAGCACATGTGCGCTGCTTAAATTTAATAGTTGCTTTGGAAAATCCTGCCCGGCAAGCATCAATGAATGTGGCATTTTCAAACATGGCCGGATCGAAGCCAAGGAATGTTTTTTAAAACATAAAAACGGCCAGGACATTCCGGTTTTAAAAAACGCGCGCATTCTCAGAGATAAAAACGGTGTGGGCCGGGGGGTTGTTGAAACCGTCACGGATTTGACCGAGCTTTATAAAACCCGGCGTGATGCGGAAGATGCCAATCTTAAACTGGGTAAAATACACCGGATGGAAAATATCATCGGCGAAAGCCGTCATATGCGGGATGTTTTTTTTGCTATCCGGGCGGCGGCCGCCAGTGACGCCACCATCCTCATCCAGGGGGAAAGCGGCACCGGCAAGGAGCTGGTTGCCGGGGCGGTTCATTATAACAGCCGCCGATCAGAAATGCCGTTTGTAACAGTCAATTGCAGCGCGCTGTCGGAATCCATCATGGAAAGCGAACTCTTTGGCCATATTAAAGGCGCATTTACCAGCGCCATCCAGGACCGGTCCGGCCGATTTGAAGATGCCGACGGCGGCACCTTATTTTTAGATGAAATTGGTGATATCAGCCCCGCGATCCAGATAAAACTCCTTCGGGTGATTCAGGAAAAAGAAGTGGAACGTGTGGGGGAATCCAAAAAACGAAAAATCGATATCCGAATTATTACCGCCTCCAACAAGAATTTGTATGATCTGGTTCAAAACAAAATTTTCCGGGAAGATCTCTATTATCGGCTGAAAGTTTTTCCCATTCAACTGCCGCCATTAAAAAATCGCAAAAAAGACATCCCCCTGCTGATCAGCCATTTTATCCAGTTGCAAAACGATAAAACCGGAAAAAGGATATCCGGGGTTGCCAACCCGGCCATGAGAATCCTTCTGGATTACAACTGGCCGGGAAATGTCCGGGAACTCGAAAATGCCATTGAACACGCGTTTGTCCTTTGCACTGGAGAATATATTGATCTTTTTGACCTGCCGGTTGAAATCCTGCAAATGGAATACCGACCGGGGACTCCCTCTGAATCCATAGACAAAAACCAACCCTGCAAACGTCAAGCGCTAACCCGGGAACGTTTACTAGAACTGCTGTCGGAAAGTGACTGGAACAAGGCCGAAGTAGGGAGAAAAACCGGATACAGCCGGGCGTCTATCTGGAAATACATGAAAAAATGGAATATCCCTTTAAGCTGTCAGTGAAACCCAGAGGGCATAATTTATAGCGTTGATGATAACCAGTATGTATTTTTCATAATCTTAATCATCATCGTAATCTTGATGGCTTCGTAAAAAGAGTATGATTAAGAGAAAAATTATGATTAAGAATTATACCAAATCATCATTTAAGGCAGAGCCTGATATCTCTGACCGGCCCCAAAGGATCAGGTTTTCAACAAAAAAAAGCACAAAAGGTCAGCCGGACAATAATCACTTTGTCCGGCTGACCTTTTTATCAACCATATAAACGTTAGGCCATGATCATCGATTCGGCCACCTTCTCGTAGGGCGCGGGGTTAATCCCCGCCCGAACTCGTAGGGTGCGGGGTTAATCCCCGCCCGAAAAGAGAGGGCATAGAGCCCTCCCCTACATATAACCGATGGAATGATCACGTCCCAATTGTATGGCATTTTCATGCCACTAGCAAACAGTTGCAATGCTATCTATTTACATTTAGCAGGTGTGGGTGAATCCGCAGCATGCTTATGGAGATACGCATAGATATCCAGAAGATCCGATTCGGAAAGCTTGCTCCATTCAACACTGCATTTAAAATCTTCAAAATCTTTTTTCGTAAACATTCTTTCCCATTGCGCCATGGTCTTATCGCTGGGGCTTAAGACCGGACTGCTGGATTCAACCTCGCCGCGCTTCTGGCAGGAATTAAAAACTTTTCTGTACGTGTATTTCCCTTTTCTTTCGTTTCCGCCGTCCAGACTGCCGGCAAAACTAATCCCTACCCATACGACGGCAAAAAAAACAGCCATTACCAAAACGATCATTTTTCGTGTCATTTGAATTTTCTCCTTTTATCATTAATTGTTTATTTAAATTAAAACCGCAATGTTGCTGACAGGTAACTATCCCAGACCTTATCTACCACGGGCATTATGGCGTCAAGGGATGTCAACGATGATATCCTCACGGGTGCGCCCATCGGGTTTCCGCTTCCTGTATATTTATAATTATAATACCTTGTTCCTAACTTGACAAAAAAGTTCTGGGCAATAATGGGCTGGATATAATATCCTTCATAAACACTTCCCCGGGTGGCCAGCTTACTCCCCACCAGTGTGTCCTCGGCGCCGGTAAAATTAAACCAGTATTTGGACCCCCAGTTGTATTCAAGACCCAGTTTTGCATCATACGGCATCGGAAGAATGATACCGGCAAATATACTGTATCCATCCTGGTCATCAAGTTCCCCTGAACTCATGAGCCCCTGCTGCAATACTTCATAAAGCGGATTTTTAGAAAAACTGGAAGGATTGGTATGGCTCCATGATCCTGCCAGAAAAATATCAACATCCTTTTCAATATCCATATACAAATTTCTTCTTAAAAGAAGGGTTGCCGCATCCCAGTCACCGATTTCAGTTACCGGCTGCGTTCTGCCGATAAAACCGCCATTATTTGGGTCAAAATAATACTCATCCGTTCCATCCTGGTTCTTATCTGCCTTATAAGGAATAAACGGCATTACCGTGAGGCCGGTAAATCCATCTGTAATATCCCATGCATGGGCATAATTCAACGACAGGTTTGTGTCACCGTCGTCAAAAAGGGTGGCAACAACGCCACACAGGTGGACATCATCAACATCCGGCTGACTTAAAGCATATGAATTTCCCCAGTCCCCTTCAAATCCCACACCATAACAGAGCTTAACGGATGCGCCGGGGATGCCGGTCAGATAATCCAGCCCGAAAGTAAGCGACGCGCCGTCAAACTGCCAGTTAATAACCGTTCCAAAGGGCGTCCCCGCCTCAAGGCTGTAGTTTGAATACTCCAGCGGAGGACCGTAGGTGGACGGCCGCCGGCCAAGGGACAGGCTGACAGGAACTTCATTCACCTCTTGAGAATAAACAAAATAAGCCCTTTCCAGACGAATTGTATCCCCATGGGGAAGCGAGGACGTGTTGCCGTCCATGGTCACATCATTCATGCTTCCCTGATAAAACTTGACGCCTGTGGAATCCCCCCACACCTTGTATGCTGCCAGCCGGCCCGCAAAATTGAGCTGGTTATTTATTTTTGCCTTCATATTCAGATAAAATTTATTGGTA
>JAGGYV010000306.1 GCA_021162325.1 Desulfobacteraceae bacterium
ACAGACCTCGTAAAATTCCTCCAAGCCACCACTAAAAGTGGTATTAAATCAATATGATATATCAAAAATGGACAATTCAATCACGAAAATATTGAAATAAATAACAAAATAAAAAAATAAGTATAAAGACATTGATTTTATTTGCTCTTTAGTGTATTGTCATATATTCAATATACGTAAGGAGTCAAGATGATGCAACAACACTTTGAACCCATCAAAGAAGATAATAAAACTACCCTTGGCAAAGGGGTTAGCCTGGAAGTTCGTGGTGGTAAAAAAGGAACCGCCATCCAGTATGATTATGGAAGAGAAATCAAGCGGGTAGATCTTTCAGATACACCGGCAAAACGAATATTTATCGTAGATCTTGTAGAGTATGGCGTTAACCAAACGAAATTGGCGAAAGTATTAAATATAAGCCGACAAACTATTCACAACTATGTTGAACGGAAAGAAATCTACGGTTTGGAAGGATTGATAAACAGTTATCATGTCGCTCCAGATACAAATTTACAACAGCAACGAAAAGATAATAAAAGCAAGCTACCCACTGGAAACATTAACCAGAAGCTCGCGAAATTACGAAATAAAAAGAGAATTGAAGCTGAAAAAGCCGAGAAGGGCAAAACTGTTCAGCCAACCTTGCCATTCATGATTGAAAAAGACAAAAAAGCCAAAACAATTTCTCATAAAGAGCAACCTTTTACTGAGATACATAGCTGGCAATCAAGTCGATATGCCGGGGTGTTCGTTTATATCATTTACCTATTTTCTCAACTAAGGCTATTGACTCTCCTTGGTGAATATTTCGGTAATTCATACAAGATTTTCATGGTTTTCATTATGATGGTAAGCAGAAATATTCGTTCACTTGAGCAGTTGAAAAATGTCTATAAACGTGAAGCAGGGTTGATTGTTGGCTTAGGACGTATTCCTTCCAAACCAAAGGCCTGGGAATGGTTTTATCGCGCGGCTCATTTAAATGTTGCCCAAAAAGTATTGGATGATTTGTTTCGTTATCAAATACGAAGTGGCTTAGTTGGGGTTCATTTTTTGTTTACCGACGGACACCTACTTCCGTATACCGGCAAAGAAAAGGTGCATTGTGGATACAATACACAACGGGGCATACCGTTTCCCGGCCAAACTAACATGGTAACCTGCGATGCAACGGGCCGAATCGTTGATTTTGATATCCAGGAAGGGACAGGTGATTTGCGCGGTCATATTTCCACTCTTTCTGATAGGTGGTCAGATGACATGTCGAAAAAAGTGATCCATGTTTTTGATCGTGAAGGGTATGGCGCGGATTTTTTTTACGGTTTACGAGAAAAGGGTGTCTGTTTTGTGACCTGGGATAAGTATGTAAATCATGGCAAACTTGCCCAGATACCTGACGAACAATTTTCCGGGGAACTGGAGCTCAATGGTAAAAAGTACCGATATTTTGAGCAAATCAAGGAGTTCAACGTAACAAAGAATGAAGGCGTCAAGGAAACCTTTTCTTTGCGGCATCTTATACTCTGGAACATTGAGACAAACCGGAGAACTGCTGGCCTTGCTTATACTGCTGACTACGAGATAAGTACTAAGGATTGCATGCTTGGGATTTTGAATCGATGGGGCGCGTCTGAGAATACGTTTAAACACTTAAAGGACAAGCACCCCTTTCATTACCACCCGGGATTTAAACTCATTAAAAGTGAAAAGCAGGATGTCGCCAATCCAATACTGAAAGAGTTGAAAGCACTTGTGGCAAAAATAAAGAAACATATCACCTGGTTAAAGGTGAAATTTATTGACACTAAGCCTGTATTTAATAAAGATGGTTCTGAACGGAAAAATAGTATCCACGTCAACCTGAAAATGAAGATCTCAGAGGAAGAAGTTATCCTGAAGCAAACACGCGAAGATGTGAAAAAAGAGCCGGAAAGAGTGAACACGTCGGATCTTGAAGATTATTGTGAGCGAAAGAGGATTAACAATGAGGGTAAAAAGCTATTTGACCTTATAACCTCCTGTGTGTGGAATGCTCAAAAAGAAATGGTTAACTGGATTCGACCGCATTGGAAGCTGGAAAATGAGATAGTGGATCTGTTCTACGCGATAACAGAATGCCATGGCTGGATACGTAGCACCAAAGAAGAGGTGCGTGTGCGGCTGGAACCACTTGAACAACCAAGCCGACGGTCTGCTCAAGAGCAACTATGCCGTAAGTTAACATTTCTTGCCGCTAGATTGCCGAATGGTAAGCAGATGATCATTGAAGTCGGCCAAGCGCCTAAGTAAATTGTCCAAAATATTGGGGGGTTTCATGGGGCGTTTACTATGTCTGTACAGGGAATAGGGACACTCAAGTTCGAATTTGATGATTTTACAGTTCAATATGAAAAAGTAACAAATTCCTCAGATGAAAGTAAAATAAAATCATGCCTAGACTTTTTATTCCAAAATTCCATTATTGGTCAAAAGCCAAAAGCAAACTGGGAATTTGTCTGCATTAACCCATACATGGTTATCAATTATTCTAAACCTTTTTATGTAAACAATGGTCTTAAATCAAGGCTAAACATTGTTGAGAAAAGGATTGTAAAACATTAAGGAGCAATAGGGATTCGATTGCTTTTGTCAAAGTGGAAAACAGAGAAAAAATGGAGACAAATTTATTTTCCCTTTAACAACTTAATCGGCAAGAAATCGCCGAACCAAAGCATTCATCCGACCGCGAATAGCCGCCGAAACTTTTCTTTGAGTATCCGGGCGCGGCGGCTGATGCAGGTCGTTATGCTCTATTTAGCCATCGGATGACTCGATGAATATTGATGAAAAAATATTGAACCAAATTATTTCAAACGAATTCGAGATCGACTTCATTGAAATAACATTGACCCAGCAAACAGACAAAGATCCAATAATTTATTCAGGATCTGGGTCAATTTATCAAAGCAAAGATGGTGTTCTTGAGCTAAAAATGTATCACAAGTTTAAAAACTTAGCCAAGGAAACCGCGCACGGATTTCAACATTACGAACCTGGAAAAATTATTAGCGAGGAAAACTACTTCACTCTTGAAG
>JAGGYV010000015.1 GCA_021162325.1 Desulfobacteraceae bacterium
CCGGTCTGGAATTTCAGCAGCGTTTGGTTGACAATGATTCCGCCCTGGCCGATTTTAACAGTGCGGTTTTTATTCAGTGTGTCGGCTCCCGGATTCCGGAACGGCCCTATTGTTCCAAATTATGCTGCACGCAGTCAATTACCAGCGCTTTAGAGCTTAAAACACGCAAGCCGGAAATGGATGTTTTTGTGCTTTACCGGGATATGCGGCCCTATGGGCTGCGGGAGGAGATTTATCGCAAGGCGCGGGCGGCCGGTGTTGTTTTTATCCGGTTTAATTTTGAAAAGGAGTTGATCGTTGAAACAGATGGTGCCGGGCGGCTTTGTGTGACGTTTTCCGATTGTGTGCTTTCCCGCCGGATGCGGCTTACCCCGGACCTCCTGATTCTGGCATCTGCCGTTGTCCCGGAAAAGGAGAACCCCCTGGCGCAGATGTATAAAGTCTCCCAAAGCGCGGACGGTTTTTTCATGGAGGCACATGTGAAACTGCGGCCCTCGGATTGTGCCACTGACGGCGTGTTTATATGCGGGTTGGCCCACGCGCCGAAACCCATTGATGAATCCATTACCCAGGCCCATGCGGCGGCGTCCCGTGCGGCCACAATTTTGGCCATGGAAAAGATCAAGGGAGAGGGCATTGTCTCTCATATTGATCCCAGATTGTGTTCGGGTTGCCTGGGGTGTATCAACGTATGCCCGTATGGTGCAATTTCGTTTGATGAGGAAAAGAAAGTTGCAGAGATTAATCCGGCATTGTGCAAGGGATGCGGGGCATGTGCGGCAGCTTGTCCATCAGAAGCGCCTATTCTTATGGGTTTTACCAACCATCAGCTTTATGCGCAGATCAACAGTGCGTTGACTGGTTAAAGGTAAATAGACTGAAGGCAGAAGACTTTTAGGAAAAAATTATTCGTGATCATAAAAAAATAGGCGTTTAAACTGAAGGAAGAAGCAAAAAGGCGTTTTAATTAATAATTGGCCTTCAGTCTTCAGCCTTCGACCTAAATACCTAATAAAAGGAGAAAACGGTGCAAACAGAAGAATTTACACCCAAAATTATCGCGTTTATGTGCAATTGGTGTGCCTATGGCGCGGCAGATCTGGCCGGCGTGAGTCGAATGCAATATCCCCCTAATATTCGTCCCGTGCGGGTCATGTGCTCGGCCACAGTTTCTCCGCATCATATTTTGAGGGCATTCCAGAGCGGCGCAGACGGCGTTCTGGTCGGCGGGTGACATGTCGGCGACTGCCATTACCTGTACGGTAATTACATGACGATCAAAAGAATGCGGTTTATGCAGGAACTTCTTAAGTATATGGGCCTGGAAGGCCGGTTGCATCTGGCGTGGATATCTTCGGCCGAGGCCCAGAAGTTTATACAGGTTGTGACCGAGTTTACCGAGAAGATCAGCCAGCTGGGTCCGAACCCGCTTTCCGGCAAAAATATTCACACGTTTGGGGACTCCGGAAAGTCGCGGACGGGTCAATCGGTAAGTATTCAGGGAGGTCAAAATGCAAGCGCAGGTTGAACAATGGCTCAAAGAGGGTAACGTCGACATATTTATCGGCTACAAGAATGTTGATGGACATGTGATACCCCACTTTTTTACTAACGAGAATATCGATGAGGTCAAAGATTTGGTCGTGGGCCAGGCCCATTATTCTCTTGAGAAGATTGCCACTAAAGTGGCGGCCGATCATCCGGACATGAAAATCGGTATTTTACTGGCGCGGAGTTGCAACCAGCAGGCCCTGCATGTGTTATATGGCTGGAATCAATTAAATCCGAATCAGATACAAACCATTGAAGCGTATGAAGCTTCTTCTGATCCGGCTTTTGATTTGGAGCAACCGGAACCTGTTTCGTCTTATAAACAGAAGATGGGGCTGGAAAAATCCATGGCGCCAAAGGATGTGGAGGCATTTGACCAGCAGCAACGGTTTTCCCGATGGATGTATGAATTTTCCAAATGCATCAAATGTTATGGCTGTCGGAATATCTGTCCGGTTTGTTTTTGTAAGGAATGTAGTCTGGAACATAAGGATCTGGTGCGTGCCGGTAATCTGCCGCCTGAAATTCCTATTTTTCATTTGGTCCGGGCCGTGCATATGGCCGGGCGGTGCATTGACTGCGGCTTGTGCGAAGAGGCCTGCCCGGCAGACATTCCGCTACGGCTTCTTTATCGTAAGGTGGATGAAATAGTCGTCGATGTGTTTGATTATGAAACCGGAACCAGTCCGGATCAATCGCCTTTTTCCGTTTTGGGAGAAAAAGTGGTTTTGGATCCGGTACCGATTAATGAATAAGTATATACAATGGAGTAATAAGCATGGACTATAAATTTGTGCCTTCGGTCTGTCCATATTGTGGAACCGGTTGCGGTGTGCTTTTTGAAGTAATTGACGGCAAACTCGTCGGCACTCTGCCGAACAAAACCCATCCGGTTAACGAGGGGAAACTTTGCATTAAAGGCTGGAACATGCATGAGTTTGTCAACAGCTTTATGCGTTTGAAGCAACCGTTGGTCAAAACATTCGGCCGGTTTATGAAAACCGAGTGGGATGAAGCCATAAAGATTACCGCAGATCGGTTTAAAGAAATTATTGAAAAGCATGGGCCGGACAGTATCGGGGTGCTGGTGTCTGCTAAAATCACCAATGAAGAGAATTATCTGGCGCAAAAATTTGCCCGGGCGGTGATCGGCACCAATAATGTGGATCACTGCGCACGTCTCTGACATGCTTCCACGGTGGCAGGTCTTGCCGCCGCATTCGGTAGTGGTGCCATGACAAATTCAATCTCCGGCTTCGAAGATGCCGGGTGTATTTTTATTATCGGTACCAACACAACGGCGTGTCATCCGTTGATTGCCCGAAGAATTTTTCGCGCCAAGGAAAAAGGGGCCAAGCTCATTGTGGCGGATCCGAGAAATATTCAGTTGACTCGGTTTGCCGATGTCGCCGTGCATCACCGACTGGGGTCGGATGTGGCGCTGTTAAATGGGATGATGCATGTGATTATTAAAAACGGCTGGCATGATCAAAAATATATTGAAGAAAGAACGGAAGATTATGAGGCCCTTGAAAAGGTGGTTGCCGCCTATACCCCTGAGAAAGCAGCAGGTATTACCGGGGTCCCGGCGGAAGATATTGAGCGGATGGCCGAGCTTTATGCCAAAAATTCTCCGGCCCCTTTGCTGTATGCCATGGGGATTACCCAGCATACAACGGGCGTGGATAATGTGAAATCATGCTGCAACCTGGCCATGCTTTGTGGTAATGTGGGCATTGCAAGTGCGGGTGTCAATCCGCTGCGGGGCCAGAACAATGTTCAGGGTGCCTGCGACATGGGCGGGCTTCCCAATGTGATGACAGGTTATCAGCCGGTTAACAGCCCGGAGGTGATAGAAAAATTTTCAACTGCCTGGGGTCGCCCCCTTTCGGATAAGCCCGGCATGACCATTACGGATATGATTCCTGCTATGTTAGACGGTAAACTCAAAGGACTGTTTGTGATCGGTGAGAATCCAAAGCTGAGTGATCCGGACTGGAACCATTTGAATCATGCCCTGAAAAAACTCGATTTTCTGGTGGTCCAGGAGCTGTTTTTGTCGGAAACGGCCCAGGTGGCGGATGTGGTTTTATCAGCTGCTTCATCGGCTGAAAAAGACGGCACATTTACCAATACGGAACGCCGGTGTATGAAAATCAATAAAGCCATTGAGCCCATTGGAAATACCCTGCCGGACTGGGAGATTATATCCCGGTTGTCCACGGCCATGGGGTATGAAATGAAGTATGACCATCCCGAGGAAATATTTAATGAAATGACGGCATTGACGCCAAAGAGCTATGCGGGCATGACGTATGATCGATTAGGGATTGACGGACTGCAATGGCCCTGCCCGGACCAGAATCATCCGGGAACCCCGTATCTTCATAAAGACGGGTTCGCTCGCGGCAAAGGGAAATTCCACGGCATCGAATATAAAGATCCTGCCGAATTGCCGGATAAGGATTATCCGTTTTTCCTGACCACTGGTCGCATGTTTGCCCATTTTCATACCGGCACCATGACGCGGGTATCCCGTCATTTGGATGTGGAGCAGACCACCGGTTATGTGGAAATTAATCCAAAGGATGCTGAAGTTTTGGATATCTGTGAAAATGATATCCTTGTTCTTTCGTCCCGACGGGGTGAGATGGAAGTGCCGGCCCGGATTACCCGGGCGGTGCCGCCCGGCACGTTGTTCTTGCCCATTCATTTTGGCGAAAATCCACCCAATGTGCTGACGGATTCCACTGCGGTGGATCCTTTGGCCAAAATTCCGGAATTTAAAGTGTCTGCGGTGCAGGTGAGGAAGTTGAACTTAGAATTTGTTGAAAATACAGGCTAACCAAAATTTCTTGACACCCCAACAGCGTCTTTGGTAGTTAATTAATTTTGTTTAAAAAATTTTGTTTTTAATGGGTTTGTGCATTTCTTGCTTAACTTAATATATATCTCAGGAGGAAACTATGCAAAGAAGAATTAGAAAGGTGGCCGTTATCGGTTCAGGTATTATGGGCGGCGGTATTGCGGCCATTCTTGCCGGTGCTGGTGTGGAAGTCTTGCTTTTGGACATCGTTCCATTTGATTTGACCGATGATGAAAAAAAAGACCCCAAAGCCAGAAACAGAATGGTTTCGACTGGTTTTAACGCAGCATTAAAGTCAAAACCACCGTTGTTTTATGACAAGAAAAATGATGCGCCCATGATTTCCATCGGAAATCTGGATGATGATTTTGACAAATTGGCCGAATGTGACTGGATTGTTGAAGTCGTTGTTGAAAATTTGAAAATTAAACAACAGCTTTTCAAACGCATTGAAGGCGTTCGAAAACCCGGCTCGATTATCAGTTCCAACACATCCGGTATTCCCTTAAAAGATATGTCGGCTGACCTGAGCGAAGAAATGTGTCAGCATTTTCTGGGGACCCATTTTTTCAATCCGGTTCGTTACATGCATCTGCTGGAGATCATCAAGGGAGAAAAAACACTTCCCGAAGTTCTTGATTTCGTAGCGGATTTTGGCGAAAGAATGTTGGGCAAAGGCATTGTCTGGGCCAAGGATACTCCCAATTTCGTGGGTAACCGCATTGGTATCCATGGGATCGGCAAAGCCATGCAGATTATGTTGGAAGACGGCCTGACCATTCCCGAAGTGGACGCCATTTTTGGTGCTCCCATGGGCCGTCCCAAAACAGCTATTTTTAAAACCTCCGATCTGGTGGGCTTAGACACCATGTGTCATGTTTCCGACAATACATATGAAATGTGTGTTGATGATGAAGAACGGGATACGTTTATTGTTCCGGATTTTGTCAAAAAAATGGTCGAAAACAAACAGCTCGGCAATAAAACCAAAGGCGGATTCTATAAAAAAGATATCACTCCGGAATGGAAAGTCCTGCGTAAGGTCATCGATCCGAAGACCGGTGAGTATGTCGATCTTGATAGACCGACCTTCCCGTGCCTGGAGGCTGCCAAGAAATGTGAAACCACTGCTGAAAAACTTCAGGCAGTTGTTTACGGCGACGACAAAGGGGCCAAATTCGCATGGAAAGTGGCTGTGGCCGGATTTATTTATTCCGCCAACCGGATTCCCGAGATTTCAGAGACCATCGTTGAAATCGACAATGCCATGAAATGGGGCTATAATTTTGAAATGGGCCCGTTTGAATCATGGGATGCCATTGGTGTTGAAAAATCCGTTGCCAAAATGGAAGCCGACGGCATGGCAGTTCCGGAAAACGTTAAAAAAATGCTCGCATCCGGTGCGACATCCTTTTATAAGCTGGAAGCCGGCAAAAAAATGTATTTTGATTTTGCCTCAGGCGCTTACAAATCACTGCAGACCAGTGAAAAAGCCATTGTTCTGGACGATCTTCGTGCCAATGGTAAAGTGGTTAAAACCGTGCCTTCCTGCTCATTAATCGACCTGGGCGACGGCGTATACTGTATCGAATTCCATTCCAAGATGAATGCACTCAACAAAGAGATGCTCGATTTCATGACAGAAGCCGGCAAATATGTTGAAGAAAACGGTGTCGGAATGGTTATTGGTAACCAGGCCGGCGGCATGCCCGGGGCATTTTCCGCAGGCGGCGATCTGGCCTATATGCTGGGTCTTGCAAAAGCCGGTAAGTTTGATGAAATCAATGATTTTATTGCAGGCGTCCATAAAGGCATCATGGGTACCAAGTATTCACCGTATCCGGTTGTGGCAGCCCCTTATGGTCTGGCATTGGGCGGTGGTTGTGAAATGTGTTTGTCAGCCGACAGAATCGTTGCCCACACCGACCTTTTCATGGGTCTGGTTGAAATCGGTGCCGGTCTTGTTCCCGGCGGCGGCGGTATGATTCATCTGTGGAGAAATTATATTGACTCCAAGCCGGGTGCCGGAAAACTAACGGACCATGCGGGCTTCTTTATCCAGGCCTTCATGTGTGTTGCCCAGGCGAAAGTGTCTTCATCAGCAGCAGATGCCCGCAAAAACGGCTTCCTCAGACCCACTGACCGGATTGTTGCCAATAAAGACAACCTGATCGGTGAAGCGAAAAAAGAAGTCTTAAAGATGGTAGATGATGGATACGCACCGCCCAGAAAGAAAAAAACCGAGGTGTTCGGGCGTGAAGCCCAGGGCATGATCTGGGCGGAAATGAACAATATGAAATCCGGCGGATACATTACCCCGCATATGGAATTTATTGCCAAAAAAATAGCGGTTTGTATGGCTGGCGGCGATGTGCCTAAGGGAACACTTGTGTCTGAAGAACAATTGATGACGCTTGAAAGAGAAGCCTTTGTGGAACTTTGGAAGACCGAAAATACCCAGAAGATGGCTGAAAACATTATGAAGACGGGCAAGCCGTTATTCCTTTAATTAAAACAATAATAGAAAATTCCAGGAGGAAAACTCTATGAGAGAAGCATATATTGTAAGTTCAGTCAGGACTCCCGGCTGCCGGAGAGGAAAAGGCGCGTTGGCCCAGACACGACCGGAAGATCTGTTGGTTCAGGCCTTGAATGCCGTTGTTGATCGGGCGCCGGGCGTAGAAAAAAAAGATGTTGAAGATTTGATGATCGGCTGCGCGTTTCCCGAAGCTGAACAGGGATTGAATATCGGCCGCGTGGCTGCACAGATGGCTGGGTTTCCGGACAGCACCAGCGGCGCAACCGTCAACCGTTTCTGCTCTTCCGGTCTGGAAGGCATTGCCCTTCAGATAATGCGAATTAAAGCCGGATGGTGCGAGGTCGCTATTGGCGGCGGTGTGGAATCCATGTCCATCGTTCCCATGGGCGGCAATATGCCGCGCCCTCATCCGGAATGGTCACAAAAAAATCCGGATGTTTATATTTCTATGGGCATCACCGCTGAAAACGTTGCCAATCGGTATAATATCAGTCGTGAAATGATGGATGAATTTGCCTTTCATTCACAGATGAAGGCATCGAATGCCAAGGCAAACAAATTGTATAAGGAAATCGTTCCCACCGAAGCGGTGAAATTTGTTGAAAAAGATGGAGTATGGGAAAAGAAAACGTTTATCCAGGATTTTGACGATGGAATCCGTGAAACAACGACCATGGAAGGCCTGGCAAAACTCCGGCCAGCGTTTGCTGCCGCTGGGTCCGTGACCGCTGGCAATTCTTCGCAGACCACCGACGGCTCGGCTGTCAGCATGGTCATGAGTGAAGATGCCGTGAAAAAATTTGGTATTAAACCGATTGCCAAGATTAAAGCTTATGCGGTTGCCGGTGTTCGTGCCGATGAAATGGGCGTTGGACCGGCTGCTGCGGTTCCCAAAGCTCTGGCCCTGGCTGGTTTAAAAATGGAAGACATCGGACTTTGGGAACTCAATGAAGCTTTTGCTTCCCAGTGTATTTATGTCATGCAGCAACTGGGACTGTATGAAAAGAGAGAGCTGTGGGAATCCACTAGTGACAAACGCAATATCAATGTTAACGGTGGTGCCATTGCGCTGGGCCATCCCCTGGGATGTACCGGTTCGAAACTGTGTGCCCAGATGATGACCCAAATGAAGGAACGCGGCGTCAAATACGGCGTTGAGTCCATGTGTATTGGCGGCGGCATGGGTGCTGCAGCGGTATTCGAACCGCTGCAGCACCCATGCCGCCGCCAATAC
>JAGGYV010000312.1 GCA_021162325.1 Desulfobacteraceae bacterium
GCTATGACTTGCGCGGCAGGGAATTTTGGGTATCCCGGAATGGATGGGTTTAATGAATCGATGGCGTTGAAAGCAGATGGCGGTGCGGTAGCTGTGTGGGCGCCGTCCGGATTTGCCTTTAACAGCGAGTCAGCCGAATTGTGCAAGGGGTTTTACAGTGCCATATTTATCGGTGGCGAAACTGTTCTTGGTGATGCCATCCTCCGGTCTCAGGAGAGTTTTGCAAGCCAGGGGGATAAACTTTATCATGTAGACCTCTACAATCTGATGGGTGATCCGGCCTTAAGGCTTAAATAGTCTCTGAACGAAAACCCTTGAATCTCAGTTGTCATTACGAGGAGTGAGGAACGAGCAACGAAGTAATCCCCTGTCTATGATGAGATTGCTTCGGTCGTACCTCCTTCGCAATGACAGAATATTTATAATTGAGAGACTTTCCGTTCAACTACTAAATAGACACCTAAATAATTTGTTTTAGCGATTATTTTTTTATTCAATTTATTTTTTTGAGGTTTTTTATGACAATAGCAGAGGCTTTATCTGAAAAAATATGGTATCCGTCCGGGCATGTGGTGACCCGAAAAATTGTCGATGAAACCATTTTGGTCCCGATTTCTGGGAATTTGGCGAATATGCAGCGGATTTTTACCATCAATGAGGTGGGGGCATCCATATGGGCCATGATAAATGGCAAAAAAACAGTAAAAGAAATCCGTAACGCATTATCTCTTGAGTTTGATGCGGAAGAAGACCAGTTAGATAAAGATTTGTGTGATTTTATTGAACAATTGAAACAGTCGGAACTAATTCTGGAGCAGACTGTTTAATGCAGTGTGCGCATGATATGGGTAAAAATGGGCGGGAATTTTTTGAAAGATTTTATGTAAAAGTCAATCAGAACCGAATCCCTGTTTCCGGAGCCATTGAGTTAACGTCTCGATGCAATTTGCGCTGCATTCATTGTTATGTTACCTGTGATCATAGGTGCGGCAGGAACAATCCCGCTGAACTCTCTGCGCGTTGGTGGATGGATTTGATTGATCAGATAGCTGATGCCGGCTGCCTTTTTCTTCTGATTACCGGTGGGGAATGCCTGTTACGACCTGATTTCCCGGAGATATACCGCCATGCCTGTAAAAATGGGCTGCTGGTAACCGTATTTTCAAACGGCACCAGTATTACTGAAAAGGTCATGGATGTCTTTGAGAAATATCCGCCGCATTCAGTGGAAATCAGCCTTTATGGGGCAACTGCGGTAACCTATGAAAAAATTACCCATGTGGCCGGATCATTTGAAAAATGCAAGCAGGGGATTGATCAAATTTTCGACCATGGTTTCCATCTTAAACTCAAAACCATGCTTTTAAATATGAATATTCATGAACTGGCGGAGATGGAAGTGTTTGCTGCGGATATGGGGGTGCCGTTTCGGTTTGATGCCATGATTTCGCCCCGGCTGGATGGTGATCCGGCGCCTCTAAATTATCGTGTTCGTCCGGAACAAGTGGTGGCAAAGGAGTTTGCGGATCAAAAGCGTGCAAAGCAGCAGCATGATTTTTATTATCGGATGAACCGGCAGGCGATTTCAACGGATCTTTATGTCTGCGGTGCCGGAATGAATATGTTTCATATTGATGCGTCCGGTATGATGCGGGCCTGTATGATGGTTCCCGGAAGGGGCCAGTCTCTTTTAAATCGTTCTTTTAAGCAAATCTGGCACAGTGAGGCATTTACACAATTTTCAAAAAAAGAAAAGGCGCCGGAAGCATGTCAAACATGCGATAAAAAAATGTTATGCGGGTATTGTCCGGGATTTTTTCAACTGGAATCCGGTAGTGCACAGGTCGTTTCAGAATATCTTTGCGATCTCGGTCGGATGCGGAAACAGGCAATTTTAAATTTTCATACAAAGGAAACAACACATGATCAGCCAGCGCCCTGAACAGGGTAAAAAAACGTACCATAAACCTGAAATCAAAGTGATTGATCTGGCCGCAGAAGAAATTCTGGCCATCGGTTGCAAAACCCCTACGACCGTTCCTGCCGGTTCCTCCTCCGGACCCGGTTGTCTGGCCCAAAGCTGTCTCCAGACCGGTTCCTGATCCAGCATGCGGTACATCATGGATGAATTATGATTCGATATGTGATTGCAGGTGTTGAGCTGTTTATCAAAAGCAAGCCCGGCAGTGAGATTCGGGAAAGAAACCCTGTGGTGGAAAATTTTTTTGTTTCAGGCCACCCGTCGCCAGGTAATCACCAGATTCAGATTGAAATCACGGATGATCCACTGCCGGATTTTGATTTGGAAAGTGTTTTGTTTGATGCGGATGCCGTCTGGATCATTTCCCGGAATAAGCATTATTATCGAATTTTTTCGCAGCCGCCGGCGGTGCCCGATCCCCTGTGGGATGCCCGGTTTGATCACGGATTTTCACACGGCAGGGTCTATTGTGGAAATCGTCTGAAAGAGATTCGTAACAATCAGGTGATTTTGTATAACCCGTTTGTCTATCCCCTGGACCAGATTTTGATGATGAATTATCTGGCTCTCATCGGCGGCGTGCTGGTTCATGCCGCCGGGTGGCACATGAATGATTCGGGATGGATGTTTGCCGGAAAATCAGGGGCCGGAAAAAGTACGATTTCAAATCTTATTGTTGAGCAGACCGGGGCAACCTTTTTAAGTGATGACCGGATTGTCGTCCGAAAAATCGGTTCGGATTTTTTAATGTACGGCACCCCCTGGCCGGGAGATGCCGGATATGCCGTCAATGAATCGGTTCCGCTGAAAGGCATCTTTTTTTTAAGCAAGGGGGCCCAGAATGATATCAAACGATTAACGATATCGGATGCCATTGCGCGATTAATGCCGGTGGTGTCCATTCCCTGGTATGATCGGGAAAAAGTGGCCCTGATGATGGGCTTTTGTGACGCCCTGATGGGGTGTATCCCGATGTATGAATTGACATTTGTGCCGGATACAGCGGCTGTTGATATGCTGGTACATTTTGTCTCTGAACAGTAATTTGGAAACTGAAATAGCATTGAAAAATTTGAAAATTTCTTTTCAGAACATGAAATTTTTTTCAGAACTTCTTGCAGAAGGCTACGACCTTCGGCTGCAGGTGACCGGTGCCAGTATGTCGCCGTTTATAAAGTCCGGCAGCTATGTAACACTTTTTAAAATTCCGGTTTCAAAATTACGGATCGGCGATATTATTTTTTGTTGTTGTGATGACGGGGCATTTAAACTGCACCGGTTGATTAAGATTTCAGATAATAAGCTGGTGACCAAAGGCGATGCCCTGCACGCGTTTGATTTCCCGTTTGATAAAAACGATTACAAAGGAAAAGTGATCGGTATTGAACCGTTTTGTTTTTGTGGTATGGACTTTCACAATATGGATCCTGGTTTTGTTCGATGGCTTAATTTCCTGATTGCAAAATACCAGCAGATAAAATCACATCTCATCTTCATGGTCATCGGTTTAAGATCAAAACTGATGGCGTCGTAAAAACTCCCATCTACTGCGTTGTAGTGGTTTTTCAGACTTTCAATATACGACTTGTATTATTTCAATCCTGAAAAACCACTACGCCTTGCCAAATTTTATGGGATTGGTGGAATTTTTAAATTCAGGACTCTTGATCTGGGTCGAGGGTATTGAAGCCAGATTTTATA
>JAGGYV010000355.1 GCA_021162325.1 Desulfobacteraceae bacterium
ATTAAGAATTAAGAATTAAGAATTAAGAATTATGTTACGCCCTTTCAGGGCAGAATCTATTTGGTATTTGTTCCCGGGGCGTTGCCCCGGGCTGGTATGTCATGCCCTTTCAGGGCTTTTTTTATCTTCCGCCTTCCGCCTTCCGCCTTCTACCTCTTAACATCTGCATACGTTTTAATCCAGGTGTCCATCATGGCACGATTTACATCGCGTTGTTTTTTCATTTGTTTCATTTTAGCCTTTTTGTTAGATTTTTGCAGATGATGTGCCATTAAACCCTTTAACTGGTCCTTGCTTAATACGGGTTTTAGTTCCGCCATTATTTTTGTTTTTTGAACCACCTGGTTTTCCATGATGGCGGACATTTGTTTAAAAGACTGGCGAACCGCTGATTCATCACTGGATTTTTTTGAGGAAACGGTATCGAAAAATGTTTTTTTGGCCGCCATCAGCTGGTCATCCATTCTACGGCTGTCATCACGATAGGCGGCCAGAATATTGGCGACCTCTTTTTTTTTGGCATCTGAAAGATCCATGTGCATTAGTTTTTTAAGTGTGATCCCGCTGATGCCTTTTATGTGTCCGTTTGGGTGGCCGGGTCCATCCATCATTGCCGGACCGTTATGCCGCATACCCCGACAATGTTTGGTTGAATATCTGGGCGTTTCATCATCCGTTGCTAATGGCGTTTCAGCAGCAGCAACGCCGATCAGAATAAATGTCAACAGTATCATTAAAGAAATTGATAGGGTTTTTTTCATGATTTTACCTCCGATTATTAATTTTAAAATTTATAAATCATTTACCTGGTTTTTGAAACAGACAATTCGTAAAGGGTTTTTTACGGGTCACAAAAGGCCCTCTAAGAAATAAAGTCGTGTGTGTGGGAAAAATAGTTACAAAAAAACTTTACGCTTTTAAAGTGATATGTAAAATACAGTGGTTAGTTTCTTATCTCTGAGTTTTGTGTTTTTTTGGCAAACGTTTTTAAAAACTCAAAAAGCGTGAAGTGACTAAAGTGATCTAAAGTGCCTAAAGTTGTGGACTGCGCAAAAAGCGCGATCATTTTTAAAATAAAATTTAAAAATGCCGAAGGCATTAACCATAACTTTAGCTCACTTCAAACTTTAGTTTACTTTTAACTTTTCCGGTTTATCCGGGCTATGAAAAAATAAAAGTCGACTATTTAATGGATGCTAAAGGAGGGGACAGCAAATGGCAAGTGAGAAATATGTGGGTGCGATCGACCAGGGGACAACCAGTTCACGGTTCTTTATATTTAATTATCATGGGGAAATAGTGTCCAGGCATCAGCTGGAACACCGGCAGATTTATCCCAGGCCGGGCTGGGTGGAACATGACCCTCTGGAAATCCGTGATCGGGTCAATGATGTGATCAAAGTCGGACTCCAGAAAGCAGCGATTAACCGGGATCAGCTTTGCGGAATCGGGATTACCAACCAGCGGGAAACATCTGTTATCTGGAATTCCAAAACCGGACAGCCATATTATAATGCCATTGTCTGGCAGGATACCCGCACGGAAGAGGTGTGCAAAAATCTTGCGATTAACGGTAATATGGATTGTTTTCGTAATAAAGTCGGGCTGCCGCTGGCAACGTATTTTTCAGGCCCGAAAATCAAATGGATGATTGAAAATATCGAAGGTGTAAAGAAAGCTGTTGAAAATGGCGAGGCAATTTTCGGCAATATGGACACCTGGCTGATCTGGTGGCTGACCGGTGGTCCGGACGGCGGGGTGCACATAACGGATGTGACAAATGCCAGCCGGACGATGCTTATGAATCTTGAAACCCTGGACTGGGACCCGGAGATGCTTGATATTATGGGGATTTCCCGGCAGATGCTTCCGGCAATCAGGTCATCCAGTGAAATTTACGGCTATACCAAATCAACCGGCGTGTTCGGGGATGAAATACCGATTTCCGGTGATCTGGGCGATCAGCAGGCAGCGCTTTTCGGGCAGACCTGTTTTACCCCGGGGGAAGCAAAAAACACCTATGGTACCGGTTGTTTTATGCTTTTAAATACCGGCGAAAAGAGTGTGCAGTCCAAATTTGGTCTTTTGACAACGGTTGGTTATAAAATCGGCGATCAGCCAGCGATGTATGCCCTGGAGGGTTCCATTGCCATTGCCGGGTCGCTGGTTCAGTGGTTTAGAGACAACCTGGGGCTGATAAACGAATCACATGATATCGAAGACCTTGCCCGGACGGTTGAAGATAACGGAGGGATTTATTTTGTCCCGGCTTTTTCCGGACTTTTTGCTCCCCACTGGCGCAGTGACGCCAGGGGATTGATTACCGGTCTGACACACTACATTCACAAGGGCCATATCGCCCGCGCGGTGATTGAGGCGAGTGCATTTCAGGCCAGGGAGATTTTTGAGGCCATGGAAAAAGACTCCGGCATTCATCTGACGGCATTGAAAGTTGACGGCGGAATGGTCGCCAACGAGCTGCTCATGCAATTCCAGGCAGATATTCTCGATATTCCGGTAATCTGTCCTGAAAACCGTGAAACATCCGTCCTGGGCGCGGCATATGCCGCAGGGCTTGCCGTTGGGTTCTGGAAAGATCAGTCGGAACTGAAAAGGCATTGGGCGGTGGATAAAAAATGGGAGGGAAAAATGCCGGAACAAAAGCGCCAGGAACTCTACGACGGCTGGATGAAGGCGGTCCATCGGAGCTACTCCTGATAACCTCTTGAAACTTAACAGAAACGTAAATTTTTTCTATTTGACATGATTCCTGAATAGTGGTATTGACTTAGACTTTTTTATTCCATATGATATTTGCATGAAAACAGTTGTTATAGGGCTGAACATTGTTTTTGCCTGGAATTATTACATTCCAAGAAACGGATGCAGCGGTCCGAATTGTAAAGAGATTATACCGTATTCGAATTTTTGAGAAAAATATAATAAACTGGATCTTTTAATGTCTGATCAATTTGAAGGATTTGCTGAAAATGTTCCTGGCAAATATTATATAACCAAGTCCTGTATTGGCTGTACCCTTTGTTCCGTCATCGCACCGGAGCACTTTATGGAAAACACGGACGAGGAGTTGCCTGTCGGTCACTGCTATGTATATAAACAGCCGGAAACGACAGCAGAAGGGGTTATCTGTGAAGAAGCAATGGATGTCTGTCCTGCAGATGCCATTCGAAATAATGGATGATAGTTTTTTAAAAAGTCAGATTTCGACGGCAACGTATAAAAGTTTTAATTCAAGGCGCGCAAATCCTGAGTGATGATTCGTACATGTCGTACTTTGAAGAAACGAAGGATGCAGCGCAACGCAGAAGTTGGACTTTTTACGAAGTCGTCAATGGATCAAGCAATCAGCATAGGAGGAAGCCGTGAAGCAAATTGTCAGTGTCAGTTTAGGCAACAGTAAGGATGATTATGAGTTTGTTGCAGAATTTATGAATCAGAAGTTTAATATTAAGCGGGTCGGCACGGACGGTGATGTCGAAATGGCCGCCGACCTGATGGGGCAGTGGGATTCTGAAGCAGATGCAATCAGTCTGGGGGGGTTGAATTTTAATTACGCGATCGGTTCCAGTCGTTCCATAGAGAAACAGGTGAAAAAGGTTGAGATGCTGAAGTCCCGGATTTCTTCACCGGCGACCACTGGCGAAAAGCTGCGCCGGGTATCTTTCGAATGGGCCATTCGGCATTTACAGTTCAAATTCGGTAATAATTATTTTAATCTTACCAAAGTGCTGTTTTTGTCTGGTATGCTGAATTATAATATTGCAAAGGTTCTTTCCGAATACACGGACAATTTGACATTTGCGGATCCATTGTTTGAAAACGGTATTCCCAAGTTTTTAAATTCAATCAAAGATCTTGAAATGTATGCCAAGGGGGTTCATGATATTCTTGAATGGGTGCCCAGCAAGCGTTTTGCGACATCAGCCATGCCGCTGCGGCAATGGAATGACTACCTTCGGCGCAAGGCCATTCAAAAAGCAAATATTATTGTTGTGCCGAGTTATGATTTTTATGATTACCTCAAAGACTGTGGTCTTGAAGAACTGGGCGGTAAAACAATTATTACGGCCAGCGTTTATGAAGACCGTCTTCAGTTTCTACAGGAACGCGGTGTTGATGTTATTATTGACTGTACACCCAAAATCCTGGAGCAGGTGGTCGGTTTTAATGTACTGGAGGCCTTGATTTCAGCTGCGCTTGATGTCCAACTGGATGAAGTCAGCGAAGATGATCTTCTGGAAGTCATCAGTGAACACAACCTGGATCCCCGGGTTATTTATCCTCAGGGTGAATTCCGGCGGAAAAACCGGTTTTCGTTTGTCATTCATCCCCTTTCCCAGGAACAGCTGAAAAAGGATCCGACCATTAAACTGGCTGCCCGATATGGGCCGACCGGATTTATGGATGCGGTTGAGAAGATTATGGCCTATTCGCCGCCGTTTATATATTCCAAGGTGACCGGCATTAAATCGCCCACCGGCGTTGAGGTGGAAGGCTGGCTGATTACCGTGGGCGGGACTCCGAAACAGATGTTGGCACACAGTGCCGAATTTACATACAAGCGGCTTTTGCAGGCAGCAAAAATGTCAAAGCGCTTAGGTGCTCAAATTATGGGGCTGGGCGCGTTTACGAAAGTCGTGGGCGATGCCGGCAAAACAGTGGCCAAGCTGGCGGATATTCCGATTACCACAGGGAACAGCTATAGTGCTTCCGGGGCGCTTTGGGCGGCTGCGGACGCGGTGAGACGCATGGGGCTGATTAATGTCGATAAAGGAAAGAAATTAAAAGCAAAAACCATGGTTGTCGGTGCCACCGGCGCGATTGGGTCTGTGTGCTGTCGCCTGCTGGCCATGGCATTTTCCGATCTTTACATGGTGGATGTCCGGCATTCAAAGCTGTTGGCATTAAAAGAGTCCATTCTGGATGAAACCCCGGACACAGATATTGTCATTTCTACCCGTGCGGATAAGTACCTGGCAGATATGGATGTCATCGTGACCGCAACATCCAGAGGCGGTGGAAAAAGTGTTATTGATATCATGATGGTCAAACCGGGGTGTGTTATTACCGATGTGGCAAGACCCCTTGACCTGAGTGCGGAAGATGTCGCCAAGCGGCCGGATGTTCTTGTTATTGAATCGGGCGAGATTCTGCTGCCTGGTAAAAATGTTGAGATGAAGGATATCGGACTTCCTCCGAAAGTAGCGTTTGCCTGCCTGGCGGAAACGATTGTACTGGCACTGGAGGGTCGATATGAGATTTTCACCATTGGCCGGGAAATTGAATGGCAGAAGGTCAAGGAAATTTACAAGATGGGTATTAAGCATGGGATGAAGCTGGCGGCCATATCCGGGGTAAATGGTATTTATTCGGATGCGGATATTGCTGAAGTGGCACGACTGGCAAAAGAGGCCAGACAAGAACAAGGCCAGCGCCCGGCTAAAAAGAAAAAATCAGCCAGTTGAGGGAAGTTAAAAGGTCAAAGTAATCAGAGCCGCGACCGTGAGGGAGTGAAAGCGGGCAGCGAGTTGCGGATGTCTCGTGCCCCAGCGAAAAATTGAATTAATATACATTCTGGCCCGACTGTGGAGAGGATCTATGATTATCGGTTTTGTTCAGACAAAAGGAGGGACCGGGAAAAGTACGCTGGCCGTCAACACCGCTTTTTCCGGTTACATGAAAAGAAAGTTCGGTTCCATCGCTCTGGTTGAGCTTGATCCCCAGGGCACGTTAAAAAGCTGGTGGGAAGATCGGGATGAGATGGGGTATGATCCGGGCAATGTTTCATTCCACCATATTTCAAGCACCCAGAAGGAAGTTTTTCAACAGGGGATTAAATCCATATCCGATTATAATGAATTGATGATTATGGATATCCCCGGCG
The DNA here is from genome assembly GCA_021162325.1 of Desulfobacteraceae bacterium. Classification (GTDB taxonomy): domain Bacteria; phylum Desulfobacterota; class Desulfobacteria; order Desulfobacterales; family Desulfosalsimonadaceae; genus SURF-3. The sequence continues at coordinate 5,906 of JAGGYV010000355.1, forward strand.
AGAGCACCGGCAAACTGCACACCCGTTTTGCGTGCGCTTTTTGTGATTTGGTGATCATCCCCATGCGCATGTCTACCAATGACGAATCCGCGTTTATGAATAATTTATATCCGATTATTAAGGAAATTATTCGGGCGGTTCCGAGGAAAAAAGGCCGATTCCATGTGCTGCCGGTTTTCACACACCCCCGGCAGAACCTGCAAAACTGTTTAGATTATTTTGAAGATGTTTTGCCTCATCAGGTTTCATGCCTGCCCATTGTATTTCCGACCCGATCTGTTTATGAAAATTATAATCGGAAAGGGTTAAATCTGAATGAATATGCAAAATCGGTTGCATCAAATAAAAAGTATACGCAGCAGGTGGACAGGGCAATTGAAGATATTGAAAAAATATGCAAAACCATATTGAAGGTCGGGAAGGGAAATTATGACATCAACTAAAAAAAATGAAACAAAAATTAAGCGGGCATTTGAGGTGGTCGACCGATTGGAAAAAAATGAGAAAAAAAAGGCCGCTTCAGCAGGGGGCAGCGCATCCGGGGCGGGAAAAAAGAAAACAGGCAAACGATCAGGCCTGCAGTTTCGTTTTTCAATGGATGCGTTAATCTCGGATCAGGACACGCGGGCCGCAAAGAAAGGGGGTCTCCATGCGGGTGAATCCAATTTGTTTAATTTTAAAATTACGCTTCCGCATATCTGGAAAATCCCGGTGATTGGAAAAACCGCCTTAAAGATCATCAAGCGGATTCAGACGGAAGAATATCCGGAATCCATAAAAGATATTTTAAAGTCTTTAAAGAAAAAAAAGCCGTAGTCGGGTGCATTTTATGCACCAAAAATTGACGGTTGAAATTGAAAGTCGGAATTCTTTCCCGACAAAAAAATATCTATTCAATGCTCAGGAGATAAACATGAAGCTTAAGGTGATAATTCACGAGGCCGAAGAAGGTGGATTCTGGGCCGAGGTGCCTTCCATAAACGGATGCGCGACACAAGGGGAGACGTTTGATGAATTGCTGCGTAATATTTATGAAGCCGTTGAAGGGTGTTTATCCGTTGATATTCAAGACATCGCCATTTCTAAAACAGACAGGGTGATGGAGATTGCGGTGTGAAGGCTGTCAGTGGAAAGAAAGAATGTCAAAGCAGTCAGAGCCGCGACCGTGAGGGAGCGGGGAAAAAAATGTCGAATATTATTAAGAAATGTAGGCCGGATTAGCGCATAGCGCGTAATCCGGCATTTGTGAAGGGCGCAAAGCATTGTGCCCTTTTAAATTTTAACAAGTTCGTGCCTGAAGATATAGATCTACGGAAAAACTAAGGCTATGAAATTCGGAAGCTATGACTGTTTTACCCTGGTAATGGATTCATTTTTGTTAGATGGCGGCGCCATGTTTGGCGTGGTGCCGAAAAATTTGTGGGAAAAGAAGATCCCTGCGGACGCCTTGAATCGAATTCCCATGCAGGCCAGATCTCTGGTCATCCGGGGCAACGATAAAATTATTTTGGTCGACACCGGAATCGGGGATAAACTTCCGGATAAATTTAAGACAATTTATGATATTCAGACTTCGGTCAGTTCAATGGCAGAGCGTTTGGCACCGTTTGAGTTGACCGTAGACGATTTCACCGATGTTATCCTCACCCACCTTCATTTTGATCATGCCGGGGGTTCCACAGCCCTTGTCAACGGCAACGTCGTTGCCACATTTCCCAATGCCGTTTACCACGTTCAGCAAACCCAATGGGAGCTGGCCTGCCATCCGTCTGTTCGGGACCGCTCCAGTTATATCCCGGATAATTTTATACCGCTTTTGGAACAGGACGTTTTAAATATTGTCAACGGACCCTTTGTTGATTTTTTTGACGGCATTGATTTGATCGTAACGGATGGGCACAGCATGGGGCAGCAACATCCCCTGATTAAAGGAGAGGATAACGCCCTTTTTTTCTGTGCGGATTTAATTCCGACATCTGCGCATATTCCCACTGCCTGGCATATGGGATATGATAATCATCCATTAAACATCATGGATGAGAAAGATGCGATTCTGTCCCGGGCCATTGAAGAGAACTGGATTTTATGCTTTGAACATGACCCGGTTGTTGCTGCGGCAAGTGTACGGGAAGAAAGGGGACGGGCGGTGATAGATCAGGTTGTTGATTTGTGATGGACCAGCAATTTTTTGAAAAGTGTGCAAAGTCATACAGATTGAGGCTTTAGTCATCGTTTCGGCCAGCACAATGTCATTCCGGCATGCTTCCCCGATAGAAACATTCGAGGACAAGCTTAGCCGGAATCTATGTTCGGATATAGCACATAACTGGATTCCCGATAGAAACATTCGGGAATGACAAATCTGC
>JAGGYV010000365.1 GCA_021162325.1 Desulfobacteraceae bacterium
ATTTAAAACCATAAAAAACCTCTATGTAACTTCATAATGGACGGTGGGCTAAATCGTAGGTCGGATTAGCGCGTCAGCGCGTAATCCGACAAATTTCATGGATCGGTTTGACAGAATTCTTTTTTGGGTGGATTACGCGCTAATCCACCCTACTATAAAATATAACAAAATACATCACTTGCCGGACAAAAAACCCGGCCTTTCATGAACACATTTTAACTTTTTTTTAAAAGTTACTTATCGGCTCGGTCCCGGGAACTCCCCGGGGGGAACACTTCCAAATAAATATATCCACACCCCATTGAAATAATGACATATTTATTTATCATTACAGCGATGATGCGTCACCATGAAAAGCTTCCGACTAACTCATTCATAAGCATTTGAAATGATGGACAAGTTATTTATTGATACAGTGGTGACGCGTCACCATGAAAAGCATTTTACGAAGCCATCGACCTTGAAGATTTCCATTTTACAGTGTATAAAAATCGAAATACGGATGATTTCCGGCGTGATGAAATGCCGGGCACACCCCCTTGAATAATATAGGTTATTGATTTCAATGTATTCGGTTAAACGTATCTGTTACCAGCTGATTATTCCCGTTGTTCTGATCCTCATTTCACTGATGGTCGTCTGGAAATGGCCCCAAATCCAGGAACAGTTCAAAAGCACCAGAGAATTAAAAGCATTTCTGGTTCTTCTGCCGGTGCTTCCCTATGCCATTTTTTTCATCGGCATACTGATGGGATGGCGCTACAACAATATGGGACTGGTGATGGGTTCATGCGTACTTGGCCTGTCCTATTTTACAACCCTGCGTTTTGCCCCGGGCCAATGGTCAAATACGTTTTATGAAGCCTATATTTTCCTTTTCCCGCTAAATATGGTCATGTGTTCTTTGCTCATTAAGCGGTATATTTTTACCACAAAGGGGTTTTTAAGCCTTTTTCTACTTTTATTTCAAATTCTTATAATTGCCATCCTATGTGATCAAATTGATTTCTCATCCTCGGCCGTTGTATCAAAATTTGACAGCCTCTTCCCTTTTGCCTCGATCCGGCTGGATGATTTTTCAAATGGATTAAAATCGTTTTTCAAAATGGACCGCCTGGTCATTTTCAAACAGATACCAACCCCTGCTATTCTTTCGTTTTTACTTTGCCTGACTTATTTATCTGTCCGGTTTATAAAAAACAGGGACATACTGCTTGCCGGGTATATCGGCAGCCTGGCGGCGGTTTTTCTGTCAGCTGCCGCCAACCAACCGGAACCGGCTTCCGTTGTCTTCCACATCACCGCAGGGCTGATTCTTATTTTGACCAATATTGAGGCCTCTTTTTTCATGGCCTATAATGATGCGCTTACCGGTCTGCCTGGACGGCGGAGCCTGAATGAAAGCATGATGAATCTGGGTAAAAAATATACCATTGCCATGATGGATATTGATCATTTTAAAAAATTTAATGATACATATGGCCATAAAACCGGCGATGATGTATTAAAGGTCGTTGGCACCCGGTTGAAGGGAATCTCCGGACAGGCAAAAGTATTCCGGTATGGTGGTGAAGAGTTTACCGCAGTTTTTCCGGGAAAATCAGTTAAAGAGAGCATGCCCCATCTTGAAAATTTCAGAAAAATGCTTGAAACCAGCCAATTTGTCGTCCGCTTGCGCACACGAAAACAAAGTACGCCGGTAAAGCGGGGGCAAGGGCCTATTGCCAGACAAAAACAAATACAGATAACCATCAGTATCGGAGTCGCTGAACCGGAAAAACAGACCATGACTCCGGAAAAAGTAATCAAGGCAGCGGACAAAGCGCTGTACAAAGCCAAAAGAAGCGGGCGCAACCGGGTTTGCCGCTGATTTGAAGCGTTGCGCATTGGCAAACCGGTAAAAAGCTTTTCATGATGACGCATCACCACTGTATGCAAAAACAACTTATCAATTATTTCAAGCCATTATAAATGAGTTATTTGAAAGTCAGTTTCAGATGGACAAAAAAAAGGAAAAAAACAAATGAATGCCTTATTCTTTTCAATGGTGTACCTGGTTCCGGTCAGCGTGTATTTTGGCTACTGGCTGGGAGGGATTTATACCTTTACAACACCCTTTTTAGTTTTTGGAATTGGACCGGTCCTGGATTTTATTATTGGAAGATATACGCGCAACCCATCTGAAGAAGCAGAAAAAAAACTTGAAGCAGATAATCGGTATAAAATGGTGACCATCTTTTGCACGCCGATTCAGCTGGCAGTTTTTTTCTGGGGAGCTTACGTGGTCTGTTATGATAATTTATCGACCCTGGAACTGGTTGGTTTTATTCTCTCTATCGGCATATCATCCGATATTCTGGGGCTTAGTGCGGCCCATGAACTGGCCCATCGAATAAATGAAAAATTCGAGCCAATGCTTTCTAAAATCATGTACTGTACAGTATTGTACATTCATTTCGGGATGGAACATGTCATAGGGCATCACAAACGGGTGGCTACGCCCGAAGATCCGGCAACCGCTCGCATAGGGGAGTCGTTTTATGCGTACTTACCGCGATCCGTTTTTGGCGGGTTTAACAGTATATGGGAATTTGAAGCCGACCGAATGAAAAAACAAAATAAACCGGTTTGGCACATGAGCAACCCAATGGTCGCAGCGATCCTGGCCCAGACTGCCTTTACGATTTTCATTGCCGTGGTATTCGGTGGAATGGGTATTCTTTATCTTTTTGCACAAAGTTTTATCGCGATTTTTTTAGTTGAGAATGCCAACTATGTGGTGCATTACGGGCTATTGCGCAAAGAAATCGCGCCGGGAGAATATGAACCGGTCCGACCCTGGCATTCCTGGAATTCCAGCAACTGGCTTTCCAATCATTTTCTGTTTAACATACAGCGCCACTCCGACCATCATTACAAACCCGGCCGCCGCTATCAGTTACTGCATCACTATGATGAAGTTCCCCAACTGCCAACCGGATATGCCGCAATGATTGTGCTGGCGCTCATTCCTCCGTTGTGGCGAAAAGTCATGGATCCACGGATTCTGAAATTCAGACAGAGCCAAAAGCCGGATACGTCAGTGCAGCCATAGACCCCATGCCGCCGGCAGTGGCAAGCGAATAGTTTTTCAATAGCCGGTTAAATTCTATATTGATTTCCATATCTTAATACCTTTAAAAGAAGATTTCTTTAAAAAAGGTAAGCTTCGAATGCCCAAAGCAAAACCGTTAATTTCCATTAGATTAGATGCAGATGTATTAGATTGGTTTAAATCAAATGGTGTAGGGTATCAAACTCGTATGAATGCTGTTCTGCGTATGTATATGGATGCACATAGGCATAACAAATCAATAAACTCTGACAGGCACAATATATAGCGTTTTTATTATACGCCTGTTGCCACGCTTTGAATATGACCAAAAATTAATGAAAATAAAAAATTAATACATTTCATACTTAACCAGCCTCCCATCCAACCCCCCGGCCTGGATCGGTTTTTTCCATGAAGCCTTGAGCCCCATTTTTTTAACGTACGCCCGGTCTCCGAAATAAATATAGGCAGCCGATTGATTGCATTTTTGTTTGAGAAAATCACCGAGTTTTTTATGAAACACATTCAGGTTCTGATGTTTTCCCATCCGAATGCCGTAAGGCGGGTTTGCGATGATAATTTGATTCTCAAGGACGGGTAATGATGAAAAATCCGATTGCGTAATGCGCACATTGGGCCCAAAATGAAGTCCCAGCAGGTTTGTTTTTGAAATATAAACCGCCTGTTCGGATATATCGCTGCCGGCAATCAGGCCTTCAGGCAATTGCTTGATGTTAGCGTCCGCTTCCTTTTTGATCTGTTCCCAAACTGTGGCGTCAAAATCAGGAAGAATTTCAAACCCGAATTTTTTTCTGAAAATGCCGGCCGGAATCCGACAAAAATGCATCAGGGCCTCACACAAAAGTGTTCCGGAACCGCACATAGGATCATATATCGGGACGGAACCATCCCATTGGGTCAGCCGGATGATGGCTGCGGCTACTGTTTCCTGCATCGGGGCGGACACGGCTTCCTCCCGGTATCCGCGTTTGTGAAGCGAACCGCCGGAGGTGTCTATGCTGATCACGGCCTGGTCATTGTTTATATAAAGATTTAACAGAACGTCCGGGTCTTCTATTGAAACATCAGGGCGCAAACCAGCCTTATAAAGCAGGGAGTCCACTATCGCATCTTTTAATCGCAGGGACGCGAATTTTGAATGGTTAATTTTGCTGTTGGCAACATTGGCGGCTACCGCAAAAGTTTTGTTTTTAGAGAAAAAATCACTCCACCGGATTTGCTTTGCAATCCGGTACAGCGTATCCGTGTCCGGGCAGGCAAAAGAAAAAACCGGGGCAACCACTCTGGATATCAGGCGTGATGTATAATTAATCCGGTACAGTGTTTTTTTATCAGCTGTAAAGTATAGTCCGCGGTAAGCCGATTTTATTTCTTCTGCCCCAAGTTCGGTAAGTTCTTTTGCGCCGATGTCCTTGATGCTTTCATCGATCTGGGCAAAATACCGGGAATCTCTCAGGTATTCATAGTCTGTGATCAGGGGTTTGCCTTTTTTTCGTTTTACTTCCATGTCTTTTTATTTCTTTAAACAAGTGATAGGGTTGATGTAAAAGTAAACTTACTCTTAATCATAATCTGTTTCAGTTCAGTACTGTCCGGTTAGGTTTTTGCATAAGCAGTTAAAAATTAAATAAAAAATCAGGATGCCATCTTGTTCAAGTTCTAAAAGAAGATGATTTTGCTCGTGAAAACATTGCCCCCAAAGACGGTATTGGAAAAAGCAGCTTTTTTGAAGCCATTAATTCCAGAGGTCTCGAACAATTAGAATACGTATTCCAAAATCTAAGCACCGAAGCAGGCAAGATTTTGCCTAAAAAATATGCCGGGCTCGGTGAGCTTGTATCAATTGATGGCTCTTTGATTGATGCTGTGCTTTCAATGTACTGGG
>JAGGYV010000243.1 GCA_021162325.1 Desulfobacteraceae bacterium
CCCAGTACATTGAAAGCACAGCATCAATCAAAGAGCCATCAATTGATACAAGCTCACCGAGCCCGGCATATTTTTTAGGCAAAATCTTGCCTGCTTCGGTGCTTAGATTTTGGAATACGTATTCTAACTGTTCGAGACCTCTGGAATTAATGGCTTCAAAAAAGCGTTAAAAGACAAACAAATTCCAGAAACAGATTTTATTATGCCGAAATTCGGCAAAACTTATTTTTTTGCCCCCTGAATTTCCCGATTAATAATTTATTTCATAAAGGAATGCGACTATCTGATTTTTGACTTTACCGATCCACCCGCCATATGCAAATAAAACAACCGGAAAATTTTTCCCGGTTTTTTTATTTTCTATGTTGATACAAAAGATTAATTCGACTATATTTTTAATTTTTAAACTCACTCTGGATGTAACTCATGGATGATAAACTCAAACGCATCGGACTGATTTCAGATACCCACGGCCTTCTAAGGGACAGTGCTGTGGCGGCTTTAGCAGATTCGGATATCATCATTCATGCCGGTGATATTGATACGCCGGATATCATCGACACATTAAAAACCATTGCGCCCGTATTTCCGGTACGCGGCAACATGGACAGAAATCCCTATGGCGCCACCCTTCACCAATATGAAATTGTTAAAATAAATGGAATTTCCATCTATGTACTTCACGATCTTTCTCAACTGGATTTAGACCCGGCAGCAGCCGGTTTTGAAGTGGTGGTGTCGGGTCATTCACACCGGTCCCGAATAAAATATAGAGACAGTGTTCTATTCATCAACCCGGGCAGCGCGGGTCCCAGAAGATTCACACTGCCGATTTCAGTGGGTATGCTGAAAATTGAAGACGGCAGAATTACCCCTACAATTATCGAACTGGAAACGTAAAAAACTTTTCATGGTGACGCATCACCACTGTATCAGAAAATAACTTGTCCATCATTTCAAAAGGTTATGGATAAATTGGATCAAAGAAACCTTTTAACAATATTTCTATAAGGAGAAATGAATAATGAGATTTTCAAAAACCACTCTTGTTCTGGCTGTTTTATCCGTTGTCATCTTTGCTTTTTCAACCGCATCATATGCCGATGATGTCACCGATTATATTAAGGAGGCACTCCAATACTACAAGGACGGGCAGTATTCTGATGCCGTGGACAGCCTGAATTTTGCAGAACAAATGATCCAGCAGAAAAAAAGCACCGGCCTGGAAGCCTTTCTGCCGGGACCGCTCAAAGGATGGACGGCTGAAGCCGCGACATCCCAGGCAGCCAGTTCCGCTATGCTGGGCGGCGGGATCACTGCCGAGCGTCAATACAGCAAAGGCGACAGTTCGATCCAGATTCAAATCATGGCGGATTCACCAATGCTGCAGGGCGTGCTGATGATGATGTCAAACCCTATGTTTGCTACGGCAAATGGCGGGAAAATGAAACGTATCAGAAAACAAAAGGCAATTGTCAAATTTAATCCCAGCACCAAAGAGGGAGATATTCAGATCGTTGTTGCCAACCGATTCCTGGTGTCGATTGAGGGCAATGGCATTACCAATAAAAACCTGAAAGACTATGCCAAGGCAATTGATTATAAAAAGATGTCGACGCTGCCATAAACCCATTCAAAATCGTAACTGCCAGGGAGATAGGCTGAAGGCTGAAGGCTGAAGGCTGAAGGCTGAAGGAATAAGTTGTTTTTTAAAAATAATTTATTCAGGCAGCCCTTCGGCCTAACGAACCTGAGTCGGTACTCAAAATCGGTTACGATGTTTCTATTTCGCCGGAAAAATAAGGGGCAAACAAATAGCGTATTTCTTCTAATTGCTCTTCAATTACAAATGACATTGTGTGGGCAAAAACATCCAGTAAAATGATGGCATTGATTGAAGACTCATTACAGGCGGCATTTCGCAGGCGCTCGGCAACATTTATGTTCAACAGATTAATATTGTTGTATATTTTCGTAAGCCCCTGTAGGTTTAACCCGTTGCCTGCTTCTTTTTTCTTTAAAAAATACTGGGCCAGAAGAAACATTCCGCTGGCACGGAATATCGTGTCTTCTTCAGTGGCCAGCGGCAAATGAAACCGAACCATTGGTTTAAAAAAAGCCGTGTGCGGGCAGCCGCTGGCTGGAAATAATATCCCGAGAAGCGAACTGATACCTCTTTGGGCCGTGGTATGCTGGATAACATGACGTGCTGATGTGGTGACCTCTAAATCGATTTCATCATATGACAATACATTTTCAAATCGCTTCACCACATCGACAAGACATGCCGCAACCGGACACACCGGGTTCATTAATGGATCAAAAGGACAATGGGGGCATTGATGAAAATCAAGCTGGGTCCAAAACGGTAAATCGCCACCCGGACCGTTAACCAGTTCCAGTGTCATCGGATCAAGCTGCAAATCAATAATCTCAGACCGTTGTTTTTCCAGCTTAAAGACATATCGAATATTAATCATATCCATTTTAATACCCTCTTCAGAAAAACAAGTTTCGCCCCAAAAAGCGGGCCCGTGATTCATTTAATTTTAAGCCAATTTAATCAAATTATTCTCAAACAGATAACAGCAGGCATCCACGACATCCGGATCAAACATCCGGCCCCGGTTCTTCTTTATCTCATCCAGCGCGACTTCTATACCAAGGGCTGCACGGTATGGACGATGGGACGCCATGGCTTCCACCACGTCGGCAACGGCAAGAATCTTTGCTTCCAGATAGATCTCATCACCAGACAACCCATTCGGATAACCGGATCCATCCACCCGTTCATGATGCTGGTAAACAATTTTAGCCAAAGGATACGGAAATTCGATCTCCTTGAGAATTTTATATCCGGTTAAAGGGTGTTCCTTCATAATATTAAACTCCGCTTCCGACAGGCGGGTCGGCTTGCAGAGAATTTCCGCAGGCACCGAGATTTTGCCAATATCATGAATCATTCCTGCCATTTCCAGGTAATGGACTCTTTCCATGGAAAAATTCATTCGAATGGCAATGGCCACCGCGATATCCGCAACCCGCTGCTGATGCCCTGACGTATAAGGATCTCTTGACTCAACAGCCAGCGACATAGCTTTTATGGTACCGTCAAGAATACTACTCAGTCTTTCATTGGCCTTAAATAAATCCTGTGTCTGGTCTTGAATAATATTTTCCAGATTCTGGACTTCAAATTGGCTCTGGAGATCCAGCGCCCTGCGCCTGAGCGCATTGGAGACACTGATCACCACCTGTTTCTTTTGAAACGGCTTTAACAAAAAATCATAAGCGCCCTTTGATATGACGGCTTCCGCTGTTTTTTTAGTACTGTTGCCGGAAATCATCAAGGTAGATATATTCGGATAATTGATTCTAATTTCTTCCAGCAATTGAATACCTGATTTTCCGGGCATAACCACATCACTGACAACAAGATCAAAACTCTGCTTTTTCAAAAAATCAACGGCATCCTCGGCATTTGCAGCCGATTCAGTGGTATATCCTTCCCTCTCCAGTATTCTCCTTAGCAGATGGCGGATGGCTTCATCATCATCGACGATTAATATTCTTTCTCTTCTAAACGTTCTTTCCTCTGAATTGACTATTTCTTTAAGCTGCGTGCTCATCATGATTTTACCTCCTGAAAAATTGATATTAGAATCAACTATTGACAAACTCGTAAAAAGTCAGATTTCGATGGCAAAGAAAAAAGCTCCAAATTCGAGGCGCGCAAATCCTGAGTGATGATTCGTACTTAGCGTACTTTGAAGAAACGAAGGATGTAGCGCAACAAA
>JAGGYV010000141.1 GCA_021162325.1 Desulfobacteraceae bacterium
ATCAGATACGGGGCTTTTTTTTGTTTTAAGCTTGATGGTTTCATGTACTTTTGAGTTTATATAATTTCATTATACTTATATCAGCCTAGTTTACTATTTTACTAATTAATTTTTGACATTTATTGTTTTTATGTGTTATATTTCCATATTAACGTGTTCAAATTGAATCATATCTTCACAAACCGTTAATCTTTGATAAGGCATGTTTTTTAATGAAAATTTTTTGTGTTCGAAATATTCATAACTTGTCTTTGAGTGGTTTTATACTTATTTTTTTGTGTCTGTTGATATTTCCCCGGATCAGCAGCGCATTTCGACCATTAAATAATGCGGAGTTAACTGACAGCTCCCCGTCTTTAGTGGTTAAAAATACAGTTTTAAAATTGAATTCCCATCTCCAGCCAATTGATGAAGATCAATTGGAGGAACTGTTTTCTTCCCTTGTTGCGCCGGTAAAAGTCAAAATTTCAGCTCAGGAATATAATCAGAGAATAAATCTGGAATTTGACCATTCGATCTGTTTTAAACGATGTCATAGTGTGTGGGAAATTTACTGGGTGCAGCCGTGTGTGGAAAATATGCTGCAGTTCAGGACTGGCTATCAATATATAGAAAGGGTAGAAAGGGATTATACAGAATCTATCATGGCTGGCCTCTATGGGGCTCCTGATAAAACCGATGAAGAAGATAAGCTGTTTTATTTTAGTTTTGAATTCATGCTTTAAACAATCATCGGTATAAATTATTAAAAGGAGATTTAAAAATGGCGACAAGTAAAGCAACAGAAAAAAAGCCCCTCTGGTTGTTAATCGAGGAAAGTTTTCTTGAGCTCGATGCTCAGGCCCTCTCAGGGGAGAACCTGGAAGCATCGATTCAACGGATTTCTGGTGAACTTGACAATTCGGGTTACAATGTTTCGCGTCATGGGGGCAATATGCTTCAACTAAGATGGGCAATGAATGATATGCGTGAAGTCGGACGCCCGTTAATGAAGGATTTCAACGCTGCGATCGCGGCACTTACGCTGGAAGACGTGGCTGACCCTTATTTTGCAACAAATAATCTCATCCGCGACATCGGAAAGACGTGGCCGGGACTCAAAAGATCAGAGCGCAGAACGGAAGTGATTGGGATTGTCGAGAAGACAAAACTCGATTTACTCATTGCCAAGGCAAAAGGCCTGCCCGACGATGAAGGTATCCGATTACTCATTGAGGAACAAGTGGCGCCTGAAGCGATCACCCGTTCGATGGACATTACCGGGGAGAAGTTGGCACAGGTCAACACCGACATGGAAAAGGAACGCGCAGAGAGGGCAAGAGTCGCAACACTGATTGAGGCGGTGGCGGGCACGTCAAATGAAGAAAAGGTGAAGCACCTTTTTGTGAATAATGTCTCTGAAGAATTAATAATCGAGATGGCGGAAGTTGACCAGAGCGCGATTGATAGTGCCAAGCAGGCCATGGAAGCGGAGTTAAAGGAAAAACAAAGGCTGGCAGAAGAAGCGGCCGCGCAGAAAAAGGCAGAGGCTGCCGGGCCTGCGCTGGGAGATATTCCCCCGGCGGAGATGCTCGAACACATTGAGGCCATTCGCGAAATCATGGAATTCAGCGATCAGGAGAAGGAAATTAGAACGATGTGCGAGCAGAGTTCCATCCCGACAGCCCTTGTGGACATTGCTGTTTCGGAACCTGGCAGACTGGATGAACTTGAAAAAGAGGCGGAGGGATAATAGGTATATTTGCGCGTAAATCGGTGCCGCATCTTTAATCTTGAATTTTTCGTGGGTAGCACGGGCAACCCCGTTGCCCGTGCTCCGAAGGAACAAGAAGGGAATCAACAACCTGCAATATTTTCCCCGCCAAAATCCAACTTTTCACACCACCATCAATATTTATCTTGCTCAGTAGACAACAACAGTATAAATAAATATGTTTGCTTCTGCCGCAGAGAAGACTGCCTCTGTGGCTTTTTTATTATGATATAAGGAATTATTAAAAGTTATGATAAGCGCTGGTAACGTCACCCTTTCCTATGGGAAGCGGGTTCTTTTTAAAGACGTGAATATAAAATTTGCTCCGGGAAACTGTTATGGATTGATCGGGGCGAATGGGTCCGGAAAATCCACATTTTTGAAGATTCTTTCCGGCGAGATAGATTCTGACAAAGGGGATGTGTCCGTAGGGCCCCGCGAGCGGCTTGCTGTTCTTAAGCAGGATCATTACGAATATGATGAAGAGACGGTTCTTAATACCGTTATTTTAGGTCATGAATATTTATTTAAATTGATGACGGAAAGAGATGCGCTGTATTCAAAAGCGGATTTCACTGAAGAAGACGGCATCCGGTCCGGCGAAATAGAGTCGGAATTTGCCGTGATGGGCGGGTATGATGCGGAATCGGATGCAGCAGTTCTGTTGAGCGGGCTGGGAATTTTCGAGGCGCATCACCAGAAAAAGATGAAAGAACTCGAAGGCACAGACAAGGTTCGGGTGCTGCTTGCCCAGGCATTGTTTGGAAATCCGGATGTGCTGCTTCTGGATGAACCCACCAACCATCTGGATATCAAATCCATTGCATGGCTTGAAGAATTTCTGGCCAGGTTTAAAAATACGGTAATCGTTGTTTCCCATGACCGCCACTTTCTTAATCAGGTATGTACCCACATTGCGGATATTGATTACAGCCAGATTCAGGTATTTGTAGGCAATTATGACTTCTGGTATCAGGCCAGCCGGCTGATTGTTAAACAAAAACAGAATGAAAACCGGAAAATGACGGAAAAAGCAGATGAACTGAAAAAATTTATACTCAGATTCAGCGCCAATGCGTCCAAATCAAAACAGGCCACATCTAGAAAAAAGCTGCTTGAAAAGCTGAACATAGATGAACTGCCCGTATCTTCCAGAAAGTATCCGTTTATTAGTTTCAAGCCGGAAAGGCCGTGCGGAAATGTGATCCTTGAAATCGAAAAAATCTCCAAAACCATTGACGGCGTCAAGGTTCTGGACGGCTTCAGCCTTGTTGTAAATAAAAATGATAAAATCGCATTTGTCGGCACAAACACCCTTGCCAAAACTACTCTTTTCCAGATTTTATCCGGAGAAATCAAGCCGGACAGCGGTAGTTTCCGGTGGGGCCAGACCATCAGTCACGCGTATTTTCCAAAAGAAAACAGCCGTTTCTTTGACCATGACATCAATATCGTTCAGTGGCTGGGCCAGTACCATAATGAGGGCGAGACTTTTTCCAGGGGCTTTCTGGGACGAATGCTTTTTTCCGGAGAAGAAGCAGTCAAAAAAACAAAAGTCCTTTCCGGCGGGGAAAAGGTTCGCTGCATGCTTTGTAAAATGATGCTGACCAGTGCCAACGCGCTTGTTTTAGATGAACCCACCAATCACCTGGATCTTGAGTCAATTACAGCATTGAATGAAGGCCTGATTGCATTTCCCGAAATCCTTCTTTTTTCCTCCCATGATCATGAGTTTATCACAACAATTGCCAACCGGATCGTGGAATTTACGCCAAGCGGTTTCATTGACCAAAGGCTCAGTTTTGATGAATACCTTGAGAAACAAAGAAGCAGTCCTCGAATTTGCGTAGCTGCCTAATGATCTGGTCAGATATTCATGACATCCTCAAAAGTCATATCTGTAATTGCCTGCAGGAAAAGTTCTTTTGCTTTTGGCGGTGTTTCTTCAGCCGCCTGGTTGAGTTTTAATTCAAGATCATCAACCAAAAAAGACATACCGATTTTATCCATTGTCGTCTTTACAATTTCAAATTCCCTGGGCAAGGGGATATGAATTGCATGATCTTTATTAAAACCATCGGCCTGACCCAATTGACTGACAACATTTGCTCCTTTTAATGGTCCAATCAAATTATATCATACCCGTGCGGAGAATTTCATCTCAACATCTTCGCGATGTTCGGGATCGATCTGCCATAATTCTTTTTCATCTAAGCGCATCATCCCGGCAAGAATAACATCTGGAAACTGTTCAATGCGGATATTAAACAGGTTGACGCTTTCATTATAAAGTTCGCGGCGGTCGGCAATTTGATCCTCAAGCTGGGAAACCCGTGCCTGGAGTTGACGAAATGCACGATCCGCCTTAAGGTCCGGATAATTTTCAACTACTGCAAACAAAGACCGCAGGGCCGAGGTGATGGCATTATTGGCATTGACCACTTCTTTTTCTGAACCGGCTGAATCTATCATGGAACGGGCTTTGGTGACATTTTCAAGGACCGTTTGTTCGTGCTGCATATATCCTTCACATACACTGACAAGCTTCGGCAGTTCATCATAGCGTTGTTTTAAAAGTACATCAATATTGCTCCATGCTTTTGCTATGTTATGTTTTAAACTGATTAATCCATTGTAAATGATGATGCTGAATGTGATCAGCGCAACAATAATGCCAAGAAGCGTGAGCAGAATAATGAGTGTCATGTGTTTTTCCTTTCTGTACTTTTATTGAATTTTTTTTGGAAAAGAAATCCGTTTAATTACTTAACGTATTATATTAGATTTATATTATATCTACTTCAAAAAATTAACTAAAAAATTTATACTCCAACCTATAGTAATCAATCCCCCAACAAGAAATATCCAGGTTCGAAACATCAGTTTTCGGACCAGATTTTTTTCCGAATCCGCAATGATAAACGGCAGCAGTCCGAAGCGGGGTTTTTCAATAACAACGGATTCTGATTCGCCGGGTCCGTTTGCCAGTGATTCGGCATAAACCATCCGTTCCACATCACTCCGGGCGGCATCCCATTCATTCACATCTATCTGACCGTCTCCGTTGATGTCATATTCCGCCATTGTCTCCGGACTATGTTTAAGTGCCCGTAACTTATCAGTGATAATATCCCGGAATTTTCTGCCGTGTTTTTCAATATGCGCGGAACCCAACACATATAAACGGGCACCTTGCGGTATCATTTCTTCCACCATTTTTGTATTGGGGTCATGAAGCTGCAGGGCGAGGGTGGGAATATAACTGCCCTGAAAAGACTGGGTGACCATTGGAATATTAAAAATTGCCCCTTTGGGCTTGATCAGCACCCGACCGGTACCGTCATCAATATAAAACGGAATTTTGCCCGAAGAAACAGATCGGGTCAGTGACCATCGTGATCCGTCACTGGTCTTTTGGTATTTGTAGTACCTGCACCGATAATACACACAATGTGTTTTTGTGCCCGAACTCCGCAAATCATAGTATAATCCGGCTTTACCGGCAAGTTCCACCATCCCCATGGAAAAAGAACGGACTTTTGATGTGGGCGTATTTTCCACCATCCGCCGGTAATAAAGAAGCAGCAGCGAATAACCAAACATCAGGAAACCGGCCAGTACAATCGCAGAACCGGCGGTTGCTTTCCAGAAAACATGGTGTGCGGAGATGCTTTTAATTCCGGACATGAATAAAGAAAAAGGTGATACCAGAACAATTAAGCCGACCATCAGCTCAGGAAGAGATGTTTGGAAAAAAGATGTGATTTTTGAATAATTCATATCCGGCGGGGGTTGAAGGCCTTTTGATGAACTCATGCCGCCCACATCGATGTCGGATTGAGACTGACCTGATAATGAATCAGAAAGGTCATCGACTGACGCAGAAGCAGGTTCCGGTTCAAAGGGGAGAAGCTTGTTTTCAACTGCCGTCATAATGTAGCGGGCATATCGCCCCAAAGCCGTTTCAACATATGATTTACCCATTGACCATTGTGGATTGGCTCCCGGCAGAAGTGAAATTCCGAAATTTTCTTCTATAATGCTGGTTTTCGAAAGAGCCATGGCCTCGTTAATCATTACCCGGAAGTTTGATCCTTTACTGTGGGTTAATTTATCATTGAGTCCCATATAGGAAAATATATCGGAATCCACATAAACACCGTCACCAGGGTTTTGGTTTGTTTCATAAAAAACAGCCGCAGGTTTTGACATGGAAATTTTTTTAAGAATTTCATCAAAGTCCTTGTTTATTGGATTCCCGGTATATGCAATGGCGGTCATTAGTTGTTTGACTGCCTTTCCGGAAATATCAGTTATGATGATTAGTAACTCAGTGGCTTTGTTAATTTCAAAAAGTGGATTTTTTTGGGAATCAAGAAATGTAATGGCAGAATCAGTTAAATTAATGTGTCTTGCCTGTGAGGGGAGTGTTCCTTTTTTGATAAAATTTTTTTCAACCACTGCTGTATTAAAACCAACGGATTGCATGTCTGCTGCACATATTTCCAGGTCAGCCATGCTGCGATTGATGTTTAACGCACCGATTCCAAGTCCCGTCAGTCTCATTCTCAGTTCACTGATGTTAATGCCGGTGATTGATTCGGCTTCTTTTAACGATTCTAAAAGGTGCCCCGAAAGGGATGGGTGCCTGTTATACAGGAGGAATCCTTTGTGCTGGTCATGGCTATTTTTAGTCGTTTGGTTGGTTGTTTTATTCATAGAGGTTAAAGTGTGTTTGTCTGTTGTTTTGTATTAATGCGAATAATCCAGTCTAAACTTTTAAATCAATACCATAAATTAGTTTGTCTGAAAATCGAATAATTATTGATTTTGTGATCCCCATGAGAAAGTTTACGTTGACGTTAACGACAATTTTCTTTACTTTAATATTTTTTCAAGTAAAATATCGATAAAAAATATTAAGTTCATAATCAAAATCAGATTATGAAACAGTTTAAATTTCAATTTATTATTTTATTTATGGCTGAAAATATTTTATACTTATCATCATTTTTAAACAATTCTCCTCTTCACATGTCTTACCCTTATGAAGCAAGTATGTAGCCATGACCGCAAAGGAGGTCTTAAGTGGACTTTGATCTATCCAAACAACAGGAAATGATTCGGAAAGAAGTTCGAAAATTTGCGGAAAAGGAAATTGCTCCTATTGCCGCAGATCTTGATGAAACTGAAACATTTTCCAGTGAATTGACAAAAAAGATGGGTGAAATTGGTCTTTTCGGTATGTTTGTCTCTGAAAAGTATGGGGGACAGGAACTCGACTATATCTCATATATTATCGCTGTTGAAGAAGTTGCCCGTGTAGACGGCTCTCAGGCTGCCACTGTTGCTGCGGCTAACTCTCTGGGCATCGGTCCTATTTATTATTTTGGATCTGAAGAACAAAAAAAGAAATACCTTCCTAAACTTTCCACTGGTAAAGCCTTGTGGGGATTTGGACTGACAGAACCCACTGCCGGTTCAGATGCCGGCGGCAGTCAGACAAATGCTGTTTTAGATGGAAACGAGTGGGTGATTAACGGATCTAAAATTTTCATTACTAACGCTGCCTGTGATTTATCCTTAGGTGTCACTGTCCAAGCGGTTACCGGTAAAAAACCGGATGGGAGAAATGAATACAGCTGTTTTCTGGTGGAACATGGAACGCCAGGGTTAAAAGCGGTTCCTATGCATAAAAAAATGATGTGGCGGGCTTCTAATACAGCTGAGCTTTATTTTGATGATGTCCGTATTCCTAAAGAAAACATTCTTGGTGAACAGGGCAGCGGATTTCATCAGATGCTACAGACCCTTGACGGCGGTCGTTTGTCTATCGGTTCAATGGGGTTAGGCGGTGCGCAGGGCGCTTATGAAGCTGCTTTAAAATATGCACAAAATCGTGAACAGTTTGGAAAACCGATTTCGAAATTCCAAGGGATTTCGTTTAAGCTGGCAGATGCAGCCATTGAACTGGAATGCGCCCGGAATCTGCTTTATAAAGCCTGCTGGTTGAAAGATAACAAACGAAATTTTCAAAAAGAAGCAGCCATGGCAAAAGTTTATTGTTCCGAGTTAATGGGTCGGGTCGCCAATAATGCCGTCCAGATCCATGGAGGATACGGCCTGATGAAAGAATACAATGTGGAAAGATTTTATCGGGACCAGAAACTTTTGGATATCGGTGAAGGCACGTCAGAAATCCAGCGGCTGGTTATATCGCGATATATCGGCTGCTAACAAAATACGGAGGGAACCATGACTGATAACGTATTACAGATCGAGATAGAAAATCAGGTGGCGGTTTTTACATTAAACCGGCCGGCAATTATGAATTCATTTAATTTTGAAATGTTGAATGCATTGCGGGATGCAGTAGAAGACATACGATTTAACCCGGATGTCCGGGTGGTGATTATTACCGGTGCCGGAGAAAAAGCATTTTGTGCCGGTGCGGACTTAAAGGAAAGAATTACCTTAACACCGCCGGAAGTTAAGAAATTCATTTATACCATTCGCACCTTGTTTACCAGCATTGAATCGTTGAATAAACCCGTTATTGCAGCAGTCAACGGCGTTGCTTTGGGCGGCGGCACGGAATTACTGCTTGCCGCTGATATAAGAATTGCAGCAATGAATGCGAGCATGGGGCTTACTGAAGCACGGCTGGCGATTATTCCGGGAGCCGGAGGGACTCAGCGTTTGCCTCGACTGATTGGGCGTGGCAAGGCAAAGGAATTAATCTTCACCGGTCGGCGGGTGGATGCAAAAGAAGCACTTCAAATAGGCCTGGTAAATAAAATCTGTGAAAAAGACCTTTTGATGGCCGAAGCAAAAAATATGGCGGCAATGATTTGTGAATGCGGCCCGATTGCCATTGAGCAGGCCAAGTATGCCATTAACGCAGGACTTGAGACAGACCTGAATACCGGGCTTGCTATAGAGTCAAATGCATACTGGATTACAATTCCTACCGAAGATCGCCTGGAAGGGTTGGCGGCTTTCAGGGAAAAGCGGAAGCCGGTGTTTAAGGGCAAATAAATAATGATGGCTTCCGAATAACTTAATTGTTGATGATGCAACAAATTGTAGGTCGGGATTCCATTCCCGACAAATGGCATCCGTAAATTGCCGGGTAAGAAACCCGGCCTACTTCGCAAGCGTTATTTGTTGATACAGTGACGCAAAGTGCCATCAAATAGCTTTTTACGAGTTTGTCAAATAATAACTTCATAAAAATTATTAAAATTTGAAAAATTTTAAGAGGAATGACGATGCCAGATACATCCATTCAAAACCGGCAACACTGGAAAAATGAGGAAAAGAAATTAGATGAACGGGTCCATCAGGCAATGTTTCCAGGCGGGGATAAAGCCATTGAAAAGCTTCGAAAACAGGGGAAAAAACCGGTTCGGGAACTCATAGAGCAGCTTATTGATCCAGGGTCCCGGTTTTATGAACTCAGCAGTATTGCCGGATTTGGTATGGATTATCCTGGTGTGCCGGATGTTCCCTGCGCCGGTGTTGTCACTGGCATTGGGAAGATCCAGGGCAACTGGACCATGATTTTTGCCAATGACAGCCGTGTCAAGGCGGGCACCTATTTTCCCATTACATTAAAAAAACATATTCGCGCTCAGTCAATTGCTGAAAAAAATGGTTTAAACTGTGTCTATATTGCAGACTCCGGCGGTGCGTTTCTGCCTATGCAGGCAGATGTTTTCCCGGATGACCAGCATTTCGGGACCATGTTTTACAATATGGCGCGGATGTCTGCCAATGGGTTAAAACAGATTACTTTCAGCACCGGCGGTAATACTGCCGGCGGGGCGTATATCGTATTTATGGCATGCCAGTCGGTGATGGTCGATCAAATGTCCTATTCTTTTCTCGGCGGGCCGCCCCTGGTCAAAATGGCGACCGGTGAAATAATATCCGCGGAAGACTTAGGGGGCGCCCGCGTGCACACCCATGTTTCCGGCGGTG
>JAGGYV010000250.1 GCA_021162325.1 Desulfobacteraceae bacterium
ACTTCCGGAACAATTGAAACCGGCAGCAGCGCAAGGGTCCGTGTGCCGTCAACATATTTTGATTCAGCAAGTATCCGAAAAACAACCTGCTTTAGCTTTGCCCGTGTTGAGTCCATCCATGTATCTATGACGGGATCTTTTTGAATACACGTTTCAAGAAAACTGTTCCAGTCAGTGGTGGAAATTTTTGTAATAAATGTTTTCCAATGGCTCTGTATTACCTGATCCATGAAATCGCCCAGCAAGCGGCTGTGTTTAATCGCAGCGGCAAGGATTGCTTGCGTAGCCACATCATTTGAACCCTGGTCGATCATTTCCCATAGCGCCGGCTGCATAAGTGACAATCGATTCTTAATCAACTTCGCCTGACGTTTTGCTGCTGCAGGTGATCGTTTCTGTAATACATTATCAATAACAATCGCCTGATGCCAGGCATCATCATCTGCATTGGCAATAAGTAGCTTAGCGATATGTCGGCTTTCGGGAATGAGAAGAGACCCGGCAACGATTTCGCCATTATATATTTGGGTGTTGGTTTTATCCATAAATATCGAAAGGCATAGTTCAATTATAGTATTTTATGAAATTTTACTCATATCATGAAAAGTTAATGCATTCAATCTGTTTGACTTTTTAATAAAAATTCTGGCAGTTCCTGGTATTGTAATTATTGGTTTGTTTTAGTTCTTTATA
This sequence comes from Desulfobacteraceae bacterium, assembly GCA_021162325.1. Taxonomy (GTDB): domain Bacteria; phylum Desulfobacterota; class Desulfobacteria; order Desulfobacterales; family Desulfosalsimonadaceae; genus SURF-3. The sequence continues at coordinate 694 of JAGGYV010000250.1, forward strand.
TGCCATTTTATAATAGCGTCAAAAAAATATTTGACTTATAATTACATTAAAGATAGATAGGCTGCGTTCGGTATTTTTCAATAGTCGGCGTTTTATCGAATGGTAAATTATTTTAACGATTCGGTTGGGGCGAATCAGGAGAAAAAAGTTTCCTGATAAAAGTAAAAAATGATTAATTTATTATGAGTGAATTGGGTGGAAGAGGCGGCGTATCATGCGATCAGATCAATTAAAATTTTATGTTATTTTTACCATAACCGTATTCATTTTGTCATTTTCCGGTCTGGCCATTGCCAAAGAAAAAGTGGTCATTCTTCATGCCGGCAGTCTGGCCGTACCGTTTGCAAAAATGGAAAAAGTGTTTGAGGCGGCGCATCCGGATATTGATATCCTGAGAGAAGTCGGCGGCAGCACCAAGATGGCCCGAATGATTTCCGAACTTCATAAACCTGCCGATATCATGGCTTCCGCTGATTTCGCTGTCATCGACAAGACACTTATTCCCCAGTATGCCGCCTGGAATATTCGTTTTGCCACCAACCAGATAGTCCTTTGCTATACGGAAACCAGCAAATACGCTGACCAGATCAACCGGGACAACTGGTATGACATTCTGGCCCGCAAAGAGGTGATGTGGGGTCATTCCGATCCCAATCTGGACCCTTGTGGTTATCGGAGCCTTATGGTGCTTCAACTTGCTGAAAAATTTTATAAACTGCCGGGACTGTATGACCGGCTGATTGCCAATCGTCCCTTAAAAAATATTCGCGTCAAGTCTGTTGAGCTGGTCTCCCTGTTGAAAACCGGGAACATGGATTATGCCTGGGAGTATTTGTCTGTCGCGGTTCAACATGAATTAAAGTATGTCTCTCTGGATTCGCATATTAATCTGGGTGACTACAATTATGATGCTTTTTATAAACAGGCATCGGTCAAGGTAACCGGGAACAAGCCCGGAACCTGGACAACCCGGGCCGGAAAATCCTGCACCTACGGCATTACCATGATCCGCGACTGTGCCAATGCCGGAGGCGCTGAGCAGTTTTTGGCGTATTTGCTCGATCCTGATGGCGGATTAAAGGTGCTTTCTGAAATGGGGCAGCCGCCTTTTATACCGGCATGGGTTCCGACTAATGAGATGAAAGCCGCCTTGCCTGATATATTGGCGGAATGGGTGGCTGTCAGGCAATAACGATGAATGAAAATAAAATTCCTGTGACCATATCCTGGCTGATACTTAAATGAAAATAGAACCTTTCCTGTGGCTGATGATCTCGTGCAGTCTGTTGATCATCGCCTTTATATTGCTTCCTTTGATTGAAATGGTGCTCCAGCCGACGGCTGCCGCTATGGTAGAGACATTTCAGGATGCAGATGTTTTACGGTCCATTTTTTTTAGTGTTTCAGCCTCGGCAGCGGCCGCACTGATTTCCTTTGTTCTCGGGACACCGTTTGCGTATCTTCTGGCGCGTCGGACATTTCCGGGGAAAAAGATTATGGAAAGCATCGTCGACCTGCCGATCATGATACCCCATCCCGTGGTCGGCATTGCCCTGCTGAGCATTGCGGGCAGAAATCACTGGATCGGTCAACTGCTTCAGAAGATGGGGATAACACTCATGGGAACGGCAACCGGCATCATCGCGGTAATGACCTTCGTGGGTCTTCCGTTTTATATTAATACGGTGAAAACCGGATTTGAAGCAATTCCTGTCAGAGCCGAAAACGTGGCCAGAAGCCTGGGCGCTTCCCGGTCCGGCGCGTTTTTTCGGGTGACTTTTCCGCTGGCCTGGCGAAGCATGGTGGTGGGAATGATTATGTGCATGGCCCGGGCGATTAGCGAATTCGGCGCTATTGTGATCGTGGCCTATCATCCAATGGTGGCGTCGGTTATGATTTATGAACGATTTACGGCCTACGGGATTAAATACTCACAACCGGTAGCGGTTTGGCTGATTCTCATCTGTCTTTTTTTATTCCTGCTGCTCCGATTTTTTTCAATTCAACCAAAGTCCACGACATGATTCAGCTCAGAGATCTTTCGGTAAAATTGCCGGGCTTTACTCTTAAGGAAATTAATTTAACGGTAGAAAAAGGTGAATTTTTTACGCTTCTTGGCCCGACGGGTGCCGGCAAAACCCTGATACTCGAATCGATTAGCGGTATGATCCCCATTCATAGGGGAACCATTACGATCAACGGAAAAGATGTTTCAAAGATGCCTCCGGAGCGAAGGGGGGTGGGTATTGTTTATCAGGACAGTGCCTTGTTCCCCCATTTGAACGTTCGGAAAAATATTTTTTTCGGATTACGGTATCATGGAAAAACGGTTCGACAGTCCGGCAAAGCACTGGATGCGATTATTGAATGGTTTTCTCTGGAACACCTGCTTGATCGGTCGGTTGTAAACCTGAGTGGCGGCGAAAAGCAGCGGGTGGCAATGGCGCGGGCGCTTGCCGTGGACCCTTCCGTCCTGTTGCTTGATGAACCTCTGTCCGCCCTTGACCCGGGCTTTAGGGAAGAAATCCGGGATATACTCAAAACCCTTCATGAAGAAACGGGTATCACGGTGCTGATGGTTACCCATGACTTTGTCGAAGCCCACTATCTTGCCCAGCGTACGGCTGTCCTTAACGCAGGGTTGATCGAACAGGCTGGAACGGTCGCCGATGTGTTTTATCGTCCGTCGACACCGTTTGTCGCCAGATTTGTGGGAATGAAAAATATATTTCCGGCAAAATTTGACAAGGATGTTGCATGGGTGGACGATTTGCAATTTACGATTCCGCATTCTGATAACCGATTCCGCAAGTATGTCGCCATTCGGCCTGAGGATATTTGTGTCTCACGAACAAATATTTCAAAAATCGCCACAAATATTTTCAATGCAACGGTCATGAGAATATTTAATAAGGGAATATTCAGCGACATCCGTCTCGATGTATCGGGTACCGTTTTTCAGGCCATCCTGCCGACCAGTGCGCTGTATCGAATGAACTTCGCTGAAGGTGAAACCGTCTGTATCACTTTTACACCAGAACGTGTTCATGTTATCTGATTTTTATCACCACATTCATACCGTTTTGACGAGACACTATAGAAGAATTAAATGTCCTGTTTTTCGGAATTATTAATGGGGGTTTGCAATTTGTATCGATAATGCTTAAATTAGTCACTAAACGAAAAGTCCCTCAATGACAATTTTTCTGTCATTGCGCGGGAGGCACGACCAAAGCAATCTCCTTATCGACAGGGGATTACTTTGTCGTTCGTTCCTCACTCCGCGTAATGACAAACAGAATTTAAAGGTTTTCGTTCAGGCACTAAATTATTTAAAATATGCCGGTTAATGGGAACTTGACAGATAAATTATTAAAATGATAAATAAAAAATGACGATTTGGCATGATTTTATTAAGTCATTGATATAAAGGCAGAAAATATTTATGCGGGAAAAATTAACATTATTGATATATGACGAAGGCGGATCGTTTGTTCGTTTGAAATTGCTTTCGAAAAAAATTATCAAAATTTTAAGTGTGATGGGTGTTTTTTGTGTTTTTTTGCTCGGTGTTATCCTTTTTGATTACGCTTGTTTAAAATATGCGGGGTATCATTCCCGTAATTTAAAAAATGAAGTGAGCAGTTTAAAAGAAGAATTAAAAGACAGAAACACGCAGATTGAAACATTTTATTCAAAAATTGAAGCGCTTCAATTAAAGTTGATCAAACTGAACCAGCTGGAGCAGGAAATTCGGTCTTATACCGGAATCCATAATAATCCTCAGGATACGGGTGACTATGGTATTGGCGGTACTTTTTCCGAACTTCCCGGAGAACAGGTCTGTACGGCTAATTTTTATAATAATTTTTTGCAAAATATGGACAATGATGTTGATCGGCTTGACCATGCGGCGGGGAACCAGTCTGAAGAATTTCAAATTTTGTGGGAAACCTTAAGAGAAATCAAGACAATTCGGCAGGTTACACCTTCTATCCGTCCGGTTGAGGGCGGCTGGATTTCATCGAAATTCGGATTCCGGCAATCTCCGTTTTCCAATAAGCATGAATTCCATTCCGGAGTGGATATCGCCGTTCACAAGGGGACGCCGGTTAAGGCAACCGCGAATGGAACTGTCACATGTGCCCATTATCGCGGGTCCTTCGGAAAGGTTGTTTTTATAAACCATGGATTTGGAATTGTGACACGCTATGCCCATTTGAGCAGTTTCCATGTTAAAGAGGGACAGAAAGTTAAACGCGGAGATGTCATTGGTGAGGTAGGAACTACCGGTCGAAGCACCGGTCCGCATCTTCATTATGAAGTCCGGCTAAATGATATTCCGGTCAATGGTGAAAAATATATGTCTGGCCATCTGGCGAATAACGATCCTTCATAAAATATATTCCCGCCTGTTCAGTACCTCAATTTTATTGAAATTATATTTTTTGAATTAAATTAAATTAAATAGTGGCGCATTTTTCAGATATCTGTAAATATGCCGTCAATAATTTGTTGGCATAATAAGTTTTTTATCTCTGATTTTTGTATTTTTTTGGCAAACTTTTTTAAAAACTCAAAAAGTATGAAGTGCCTAAAGTGATCTAAAATGCCTAAAGTTATGGACTGCGCAAAAAGCGCGATCATTTTTAAAATAAAAATTAAAAATGCCGAAGGCATTAACCATAACTTTAGCTCACTTCAAATTTTAGCTCACTTTTAACTTTTCCGGTTTATCCGGGTTAGGGCGAACAGCCTCATTTATTTGCGGCAAAATAAATCGATAAGGACAATTTTAAGATGAGCTTAGCTGGCGTTAATAAATTTTTATTGAAAATTTTCGGAAGTAAAAATGAACGGGTGATCAAGCACTATCTGCCGATTGTTGATTCAATTAATCTTTTGGAATCCGATATAAAGGCGTTGAATGATGCGGAACTTGCCGGTCAGACACAAAAATTAAAATCCCGCTATCAGTCGGGAGAATCTTTAGATGATCTGCTGCCTGAAGCGTTTGCAACCGTTCGGGAAGCTACCTGGCGGACTTTGGGAATGAGACATTTTGATGTCCAGCTTATTGGCGGCATGGTGCTTCATGAAGGCAACATCGCTGAAATGAAAACCGGTGAAGGTAAGACCCTTATCGCGCCTTTGGCCGCATACCTGAATTCATTAACCGGCAAAGGCGTTCACGTCATTACGGTTAATGATTACCTGGCAAGACGTGATGCTGAATGGATGGGAAAAGTTTTTACGTTTTTGGGAATGTCGGTTGGCGCAATCCTCCATGGTATAGACGATGCCCAGCGTAAAGCTGCCTATAATACTGATATTACATACGGCACAAATAACGAGTTCGGGTTTGATTATCTCCGTGATAATATGAAGTTTGACAAACAAGCCCTTGTCCAGCGGCCGCTCCATTTTGCCATTGTTGATGAGGTGGACAGTATTCTCATTGATGAAGCCCGTACACCGCTGATCATTTCCGGACCGGCAGAAAAATCAACCCACCTGTATTATGATGTTAATAACATTATCCCGAATTTTAAAATAGATGAACACTATACGGTTGATGAAAAGGCAAAAGCCTCTACGCTGACAGAAGAAGGGGTTGCCTATGCTGAAAAGTTGTTAAATGTTGATAATCTCTATGATACCAATAATATCGAAGTGCTGCACCATGTCAATCAGGCGCTTAAAGCCCATGTTATTTTCACCCGTGACGTAGATTATATTGTCAAAGACGGGGAAGTCATTATTGTTGATGAGTTCACCGGCCGACTGATGCCCGGCCGCCGTTACAGTGAAGGGCTCCACCAGGCGCTGGAAGCGAAAGAAAAAGTAAAAATCGCCAATGAAAATCAGACCCTTGCCACCATTACATTCCAGAATTTTTTCCGGATGTATGATAAACTTAGCGGCATGACCGGTACTGCTGAAACAGAAGCTGCTGAATTCGCAAAAATTTACGGGCTGGGTGTCGCGAATATTCCTACCAACCAACCCATGGTCCGGAAAGATTTTCCGGATGTTATTTATCGCACCCGAAAAGAAAAGTTTGAAGCTGCACTTGATGAAATTGTGGAACTTCACAAAACCGGACAACCGGTTCTGGTTGGTACGGTAAACATTGATGTGTCGGAAGATGTGAGCCGTAAGTTAAAGAAAAGAGGTGTGAAACACAATGTGTTGAACGCTAAAAACCATGCGGGTGAAGCAGAAATCATTGCCAATGCCGGGCAGAAAAATGCGGTAACAATTTCAACTAACATGGCCGGCCGTGGTACGGATATTGTGTTGGGAGAGGGTGTAACGGATTTGGGCGGTCTTCATATTTTGGGTACGGAGCGTCATGAAAGCCGGCGGATCGACAATCAGCTTCGCGGGCGTTCCGGACGACAGGGAGACCCCGGTTCTTCACGTTTTTTTCTGTCTCTTGAAGATGATCTGTTGAGAATTTTTGGTGGTGAGCGAATTTCAGGCATTATGAGTCGCCTGGGTATGGAAGAGGGTGAACCCATAGAGCATAAAATGATTTCTCGTGCCATTGAAAACGCACAAAGCAAGGTGGAAGGGCATAATTTCAATATCCGTAAACAGCTGCTCGAATATGATGATGTGATGAACCAGCAGCGGGAAGTGATCTATCAGCAGCGACGTCAGGCCATCACCAACGACAGCCTGCGTCCGGTGATTGATGACATGATCAGTGATTTTTCCGAAGAAATTGTTTCAATGCACACGGATGAAAAAATGCCGCCCCGTGAATGGGATTTGAAGGGGATAACTGATGCCGTTTTTAAACAGTTCAATTTTCGTTTAGATGTCAGTGAATCAGATGTTGAGCAAGTGACCATTGAGAAATTATCCCAGACGATTTACGATAGGGCCATATCCAATTACGATCAGAAAGAAGCCCGGATCGGCGCCTCTGATTTTCGCAATATAGAACGCATTATTATGCTGCAGACCATGGATAACCTGTGGAAGGATCATTTACTGTCCATGGATCATTTAAAAGAAGGTATCGGACTTCGCAGCTATGCGCAGCAGGATCCATTGATGATTTATAAAAAAGAAGCATTTGAAATGTTTCAGGATATGGTTGAAAGGATCCGGGAAGAAACCATTACGATTCTGTTCAGGATTCAGATTGCCGAACCCAGTGCGGTCGAGGAACTGTCAACGCCCAAAGAGCAGGAGATGAATTTTTCCCACAGTGATTCCGACGTGAAAAAAATACCGGTGGTGCGTGATAAAGATAAAATCGGAAGAAATGATCCCTGCCCGTGCGGCAGTGGTAAAAAATTTAAAAAATGTTGTGGTAAATAAATGATAACCAATAATGATATTTTACGCCGTATTCGCTATATCTTCGACTTTGATGATTCGAAAATGATTGCCATTTTCGGTTTAGCTGATTATCCGGTAACGCGGAAACAAATTAGCGATTGGCTGAAACAGGATGAGGACCCGGCATTTCAGAAATGCAGCGATACGCAGATGGCGATTTTTCTAAATGGGTTAATTAACGATAAACGTGGAAAAAAAGAAGGATCGCAACCTGAGCCGGAGAAACGATTAAATAATAATATTATTTTTAGAAAATTAAAAATCGCATTAAACTTAAAAGCCGAAGATGTTCTGGCAATCATGGCCCTGGCAAATTTACGAATGAGCAAACACGAATTAAGTTCTTTTTTTCGTTCCCCGAAACATAGGAATTACCGTGCTTGCCAGGATCAGATTTTGCGTAATTTTTTAAGCGGTATGCAGCTTAAATATCGTGATACCGTTTAATTTTTATGTAAATGTAATTTTCCCCAAAACTAAGGTCAACGTCCGGTTTATGAATGATCAACAAGCCAATAACCGTTTGCACGGTATTACCCTGGAGCAGATAGTGAATAGCATAGTTGAACATTATGGCTGGATCAATTTGGGAAATTGTATCAATATTAGATGTTTCAACAGCAACCCATCGGTGAAGTCCAGTCTGAAATTCCTTCGAAAGACGCCATGGGCAAGGAAGAAGGTCGAGGATTTATACACTGCCATGCAGGAGATCGAAACGCGACGATAATAGATTGACTAAAAATATGGAAAATTGAAAATGACTAATCCATCGATTTTAATGTGGGGAATTATATTCGGTTCAATCGGTTTAGGCTTTTTTGTTTATGGCAAAAAACAAAAAGCGGTTATTCCGTTTATCACCGGTATCGGGCTAATGGTATTTCCCTATTTTATTTCCAATATATATATTCTTGTTCTTTCAGGGATTGTTCTTATCGCAATACCTTATTTTATAAAAATATAAGACATTCTATAGTTTAACCAAAGCATTAGTAAATAGGTCATTACTACCTGTTTATTTTATAAAAATTTATTTTTTATTTGAGATAGACGCTAAATATCCCGCAGCTTTAAACGGTTGTTCGCCGATACAGTTTTAAGGGTGTTTAAATGCCCACTGTTTTTTTCATCGCACTTACATTCGTTGTTCCAGTCC
>JAGGYV010000274.1 GCA_021162325.1 Desulfobacteraceae bacterium
CGACAAGGTCATGCACCTGAAAAACAATTATCAAAAAGAGGTATTTAACGGGGATATCGGCGCCATCACCCGCATGGACAAATCCGATAACCTGTTGTGCGTGGACTTTTACGGAAGAGAGGTTGAATACAGCCTTGAAGAAATGGATGAACTGGCCCTCGGATACGCCATATCCGTCCATAAATCCCAGGGATCGGAATACCCGGCAGTGATTCTGCCGCTGATTACCCAGCATTACATCATGCTCCAGAGGAATCTGCTGTATACCGGGATCACACGCGCACAAAAATATGTGGTGCTGGTCGGCACGAAAAAAGCCCTTTCCATTGCCTTAAAAAACAATAAACCACAGCTGAGATGTTCCGGATTAGCCGACCGTTTGTGTTCAATGGTCTGTTAACCCGACTTTAACCTTGAATGTCACAGATATTTAATATATGGTTTTACAATATTTTAAATACATTCAATTATTTTAAATACTTGTATCACAATCGACCAAACAGCGAAACTTGGGAATTCAATTGTACCGGAATTTTTAAAATGAAGAATTTTTTAGCAATATTGATGACCGCGCTTATATTATCCATCAGTTATACAACCGCCTGCCTGGCAAAAAACATGTATGTCGGAGATATTACCAAACTGAATCTCCGGTCCGGCAAGGGAGTAAAATATCAGATCATTACAACACTGGGCCCCGGAGAAAAAGTGACGGTCATATCAACTGCCAAGGAATGGACTAAAGTCGGCACAATGGCCGGCAACGAGGGGTGGGTGGTTTCCAAATATCTAACCAAAGAGAAACCCGCTAATGTCCAAATCGAAAACTTAAAGATTCAAATGGAAACACTTCAGGAACAGTTTGAGATGGCAGCGCTTGAAAACCGAAAATTAAAAGAAGAGAATATCACCCTGACAACCCGCTTGAATGAAAACAGCATCAAATTGGGAAATACAAAAAAAGCATTTAAAACGTTACAGACAGATTCCAAAGAATATCTTACCTTAAAAGAAAAATATGATAAAATAATCAAAGAAATAGACATAAAGGATACCAGAATAAAATCATTAGAAAAAAAGGTGGATGATCAGTATGTTGCCATGGCGATTAAATGGTCTCTGACCGGTGCCGGAATCCTTCTTGCTGGTTTTTTTCTGGGTAACCGGTCAAAACGGAAGCGGTCTTCTTTCATATAACATCAAATACAGAATTATCAGAATGGAACACGAATCAGATTTTTTAGTTATTGGAAGCGGTGTTGCCGGCCTGTTGTTTGCTTTAAAAGTGGCGGACCACGGTAGCGTCACTATTATCACTAAGCGAAACATCGCAGAAAGCAATACGGCCAATGCTCAGGGGGGTATTGCAGCAGTTATTGCCGAAACCGACACTTTTGAAGCGCACATTGCAGACACCCACACATCCGGAGACGGTATTTGCGACAAAAAAGTCGTGGATATGGTGGTCAAAAACGCGCCGGAACGGATTCAGGAGCTGATTGGTCTGGGAGTGAAGTTTAACCGGAACAAAAATACCTCCGATGATCCGGCAGATCTACATCTGGATCTCTGCCGGGAGGGCGGCCATTCACATAACCGAATTGTTCACACGGATGATTTGACCGGACTGGCCGTTGAAGAAGCCCTGGTCGACCAGGTGATGAAGCATAAAAACATCACCGTGTTTGAGGATCATATCGCCATTGACCTGATTACCAAATCCACGCGTCTGCAACGGGGAATGACCGTCACCAACCATGAAGATTACTGCTATGGCGCGTATGTTCTGGACCGGAACACCAGTGAAATTCATACATTCTGTGCCCAAACGATCCTGCTCGCCACCGGCGGAGCCGGAAAAGTCTATACCTATACCAGTAACCCGGATATTGCCACCGGAGACGGCATTGCCATGGCTTACCGGACAGGCGCCACGGTTGCCAACCTGGAATTTGTTCAGTTCCACCCGACGTGCCTGTATCACCCGGCCGCTAAAAATTTCCTGATTTCAGAGGCGGTTCGGGGGGACGGCGGGATTTTAATCAATGCGGCCGGCGAACGGTTTATGGAAGACTATTCTCCGTTAAAGGAACTGGCCTGCCGAGATGTGGTGGCCCGGGCCATTGATGCGGAACTGAAAAAAAGTGGCGACGACTCTGTCTTTCTCGATATCAGCCATAAAGGCCCGGATTTCATCAAAACCCGGTTCCCCAATCTGTACGCGAAATGCCTGACGTTCGGAATTGATATGACCAAAGGCCCCATTCCGGTGGTTCCTGCGGCCCACTATATGTGCGGCGGGGTGGCCACGGACATCTATGGGAGAACAAATATCCAGCGGTTGTTTGCCATTGGTGAAACCGCCTGCACAGGGCTTCACGGTGCCAACCGCCTGGCCAGCAACTCCCTGCTCGAAGCCCTGGTGTATGCCCACAATGCCGCTGAACAGGCCATTGAAGATGCCAAAAACTTTGCTTTTGAACCCTCTCCCCCGCTGCCGCCCTGGAATGATCTCGGGGCCATTGACAGTGATGAAGTGATCATGGTGGCCCACTCATGGAATGCCGTGCGCCGACTGATGTGGAATTATGTGGGTATTGTTCGCTCAGACAAGCGGCTGGCACGGGCCAAGCGGCGGATTGACATGATCCGGGCTGAAATCAACGAATATTACTGGGACTTTAAAATTACACCGGATCTTATTGAATTAAGAAACATTGCCACTGTGGCGGAACTAATCATCCGGTGCGCCACCCACCGGAAGGAAAGCCGGGGACTGCACTACAACATCGCGTATCCGGAGAAAAATAACGACCGGTGGAAAAAGGATACGATATTGAGACGGCCGTTTGCATGTTAATTTTCTCCCACGATTTCCAAATTCACTCTAATCTACGGCGTCAAATGCCGGAATAAAACTGCCGTCTGTGCTTCCAAAAACAATTGCAAAAGCAGACACTAAAAAAAACTTCAACTTGAAAAAAAAAGCTTATAATTATAGATATTTATATAACAATAGGGGCTTGTCTGATGGGAGAAGATCCGTTATAGGGCGGGGATAAACCCCGCCCCTACGGAAAATGCTTTTAATCCTATGTAGGGGAGGGCTTTATATCCTCCCGGGTAACTTCTTTGTATTTGTAACTGTATTTGAAATCATGAACCCTAAGCCCTTTGTTGTTTGGCGATCATTTCAGCTGCCTTGATCAGGGCATACGCAGTGGGTGGCCCGGTTAAGAGGGGATGGGTGGCAATTTGGGAGGACAGAAGAGCATCCACCGTCATTTGGTTCTGAATTACAAACCCAATCAGATTCGTTAATTCACCCACGGATCTTCCGCCCATCACTTCACCGCCCAGAATTAACCCGGATTCCTTTGACGCAATGAGTTTAACAATCTGTTTGTGCGTATCCGGCAATGTGCCCGGATGTTTGTCAATTCCTTCAAATGTGGCGGTCAGAATGTCAAAGCCCCGCTCTTTTGCCAGGTTCTCCGTTACGCCTGCTGCGCCAAATGCATGATCTCCGATGCATGTGCAGAAAATGGATATGGTACCGCCAAACAGGCGAATCATGGATAGGCTATATAGATTCATGGCCGCGATTCTGGCTTCCGTGCAGGCCGTTGAGGCCAGCATTGTGGGTTTTACCGTTCGGGTAATAAAACTGTATTTCTCAGCGCAATCGCCAACCGCAAAAATATCCGAATTTTCTGTTCGCATATATTCGTTAACCTGGATAAATCCCATTTTGTTAATGGCTAATCCGGCATTTTTGGCAAGTTCGGTATTGGGACGATACCCGATAGATAAAACGACGGCATCCGCTTCCAACGTTTCACCGTTATTCAGCGTTATCCCTGTTACCTTGCCGTCTCCATTAATTTCTTTGATACCGCTGCCGGTTTTTAGCTTTATCCCCCGGCTTTGAAGCAATCCTTGCGCTTCGAGTGCGAGTTCTTCGTCAAATGCCATCGCCAAAATGTGGGGCATCATCTCCACCAGTGTAACCTCTTTTCCGATTTTTTTGAGTTCATCCGCCATTTCAACCCCGATAAACCCGCCGCCGATAACCACCACTTTTTTAAACGCATCAAGGTCGGCTCTGACCGTATCAAGATATATTTTGTCCTTGGGAATGGTAAATACATTTTTCAGGTCCGTCCCTTTCAGCCACGCTGGTTTGGTCGGTATTGATCCGGTTGCCAGCACCAGTTTTTCAAATTCGATTTCCGTGCCGTCGGATGCCTTGCAGGTTTTGTTTTCCGGGTCAAAGGACGTAATTTCCGCTATTTTTAACGTTACGCCGGCATTTGCCAGCCCTTCATCCGGGACACAGTTCTGTTCGTTGGATTCCAGGGTCCCAAACATGTAAGGGATTCCGCATGGAACCAGTACTTGGGGTTCTTTTCGGACAAGCATGACGGATTTGTCTGCATAAAATGATTTTGTGGTTGTTGCTGCGACAATTCCTGCCGCACTGCCACCGATTACCAATACATCTGTTTTTTCCATTTTTTCAACTCCTTATATGTTTTAGGGGTTAAAGCCAAATAGCAAAATCCGGCTTGATATGCTTTATGATTCTGAAAAAATAATTTATACGCCCATAAAAAATAAATGTAAATGAATAAAATACCGGTGTTGCTGATGCATTCTTCGTCATATGGGAGTAGGATAGCTACGCCTCATTTTTGACGAATTTGTGTACTTTGCTAATTTTTATAAGAAGGATGGAACGTTTTTTGTCCATCTGAATCTGATTTTTTACCGCCCCAGCAAGTTCAACATACAAAAAATATGCCAGATTAGTTAAAAAACCATCTCCATCGTTATATGCCGTATTCATGGCTGATGGAAATTTTTATTGCGGAAATAGTGAGGTATGTTTGCCGGATTTTTTTACAATATGTAAAAATATATATAATGGCTTTCGGAAATGATGGTGTTTATAAACTTTCAACTATAGTCCCCCTCATATGACTTGATACCATCTCTAATAATAATAGGTAAGTGAGTATCAGGTCATATGAGGATATCTATAACTCGTTAACAATATTTTGAAATAATTGATAAATTATTTTCTCATACAGTGGTGATTCGTCACCATGAAAAACTTTTTACGAAGCCATCAATTAAGACAGGGACGCATTCTCATGTGCCTCGGCCAGCCTGGCTTCAACATATTTTATAGCGATTTCGTCAAATTCTTCCAGATCAAAGCAGATGGCGTCTTCGCCCAGGAGTCCTTCGGGAACGTAATCTCCGGTTTCATCCGGATCGGTAATCAGTTCACCGTAAAAGCAGACCGACAGCCATCGGGGGGTGTCTTCGATCACGTCCAGCATGACAAACAACGGCTTGTTCTTTTGATTTTCATGTGTTGCCCTTAACGAATAGGTGAGTCCCGGTCGGGGGATAAATTCCAGGATTACCCCAGGCCTGGATTCCAGGAATCTTTTTAAGCGAATAAATATCTGTTTATTTTTCTCGGCAGAGTCCGGCCAGTTTTCAATAAATGTTTCAACTTCCTGTAGTCCGTCGCTCATATTTTTCCTTTTATGTATAGGTTCTTAGCCGGATTGCGCTCTTCGCGCTAATCCGGCCTACTCCTTTGGTGGCAAAGAAAAAAGGTTCAGTTTCAAGGCGCGCCAGTGAGTCATCAATGAGGCGTACTGTTTGTACGTTGAATTGATGACTCATGCCGCGCAACGCAGAAAATGACCTTTTGCTTTGTCATCAATCAAATGCCATATCTGTCTTCCAAACTTCCCAAACCTTTCCCACCAGGTCAACGCCGGGTTTTAAGGTCAGCTTACCCGGCTTCCAACCGGACGGCGTGGCTTCCGTGCCCTTGCTTTCACGGACCAGTTGAAATGCCTGAATCTGCCTTAAGGATTCACTGACGTTCCTGCCCACCGGTGGTGTCAGGACTTCGAATCCCTGAACCACACCATCCGGATCAATAATAAACCGGCCCCGGGTTTCCACGCCTGCATCGTCATCGTATACACCGTAAATGGTTCCGACTTTTCCGCCGGCATCCGACATCATGGGAAACGGAACCCCGCCGTCCACCATTTTTGAAAGTTCATAGTCATTCCACATTTTGTGCACAAACACGCTGTCAATGCTCATGGAAAGCACCGCTACGCCAAGTTTTTGGAATTCGGCATGTTTTTCAGCAACTGCTGAAATTTCAGTGGCTCAGACAAATGTGAAATCACCCGGATAAAAACAAAGCACCACCCATTTGCCCAGGTATTCGGATAAATTGACATTAACAAACTTTCCGTTTAAATACGCCGGTGCTGAAAAATCCGGTGCTTTTTTACCGACTTGTATCATGGGTCTCGTCTCCTTTGGCTTGGTTTCTTGTCTTGTATCTTCCGTTTTAGCAGTTTCCCCCACTGGTCCGCCGGTGGGCCGGGCACATCCCGGTTTAAATTCTTCCGGCACAGGTGCCTCCTTTTTTGTTTGGAAAAATTAATGTGAAATTATCTGTTTCCTCAAAAATCAGATCCTAATGAGAGAAAACAGGGATACGGTTTACACCAGTTTTTTGCCGGCTCCCGGTCCCGGTGCCAGGCCGAAAATTTCATCAATTTTTAAAATTACGGCGCCCTTTGATTTTAAAGGGAACCCGGCCTTATTGCCCATTTCTTCAATCCATGCAGCGGTTTCTTCATACCGTTTTCCGGAGGTTTCAATGGTGACTGTGCCTTTGAGCTGGTAGCCTTCATGCCCTTCCCAGTATGTGACCGCGACATTCGGATTGGCCTTTAGATTGGCCAGCGTTTTATTGAAAAACTGGTCTGAAATAAGAATGGTTTCATCGTCAATGATTTTTTTCGCCCCGACCGGTACGGCATTGGGTCCGCCGCTTTCGGTTGCCGTGCAAAGTACGGCAGTAGGCACTTTTTTAAACAGTTCCATCATACGTTCGGTCATTTTTGCCATCGTTGTGTCCTCCTTTTATTAAGTTTGTATATGGTTAATCTTCAATAGATTCGAAGAAAAAACATTTTCACCACAGCGTGTGATAAGAAAAGTCATAAAAATTTAACATGCGCTTGCTTTTTTTAATCGTCAACTGTTTTCTTGTTCATTCTTATTGGCCCAAATCGGATCTTCGCCAAATTGTTTAAACCATTTTTCCCGGTCGCTTAAATATTTTTCAACCTCCTGCCGGGTAAATGAGAATTTATAATCATCACAATATTGGATAATGATTTTATAAGCCTGGATGATTTCCGTTGTTTTGCTTTCAGCCTGTTTCTGGTCGGATAAATTTTTATCCGGGTGCCATTTTTTTATTAATTGCTTATAATTTTCCCTGATTTGTTCCCGGGTTGCCGATTCGGTCAGGCCCAAAGATTTTCGGGATTGAGTGATAATTTCAAATTTGGATTTTTTTGTATCCATTGGCATTCTTATTGTTTTTTCCGGGACTGTTTTTTGCGTAAAAAATGGCGAGACCAATCTTTGACCCGGGTTTTTCGTGAAGAAAAATAAAAATTGATGGCGTCGTAGAAAGTCCCATCTACGGCGTTGTAGCGATTTTTCAGCTTCTCAATATACTACATGTATTATCTTAAATCTGAAAAACCACTACGCCTTGCCATATTTTATGGTATTGGTGGAATTTTTACTTAGCCATCGGGCTACTTTTTACGAGTTTATCAAAATTAACACTCTCAAAAATCAAATTCAACCATAGAATTGAGCTAATGCTCACAGAAAACCAAAAAAAACAGCGGTCATTCGTGGCAGGGCTGGTTGATTTACACGAATGACTGAATAAATTTCCGAATCTTTTTTTTCCCCGTGTAAATACCGAAATGCCCTTCGCACAAAATATCCACATCCAGGGAGATCATTTTTTTCAAAGAGGCGATATAGTCTTTGCGGTCGGATTTTAGATCTGAATCCAGAGGACCGTGTACGTCCTGACCAAACAACACCTTTTTCCCGTCAGACTCGGTAAGAAATACCAGGGAGCCGGGGGAATGGCCCGGGGTGTGGATGGCGGTAATAATTTTGTCGCCCAACAGAATGTCGGCTTGCTTGCCGGAAATTTTCTGATCTACTGTAAATGGCTTGATGCTTGATCCGTACCAGCTGGCTGCTGTTACCGTGTTGTCTCCTTTTTCCAGGTACTGGGCGTCCAGCTTATGAGCAATGGTTTTACAGGCAAGATCTTTACGGACATTTGCCGCGCCGCCGGTATGATCATAGTGGCAGTGGGTGATCAGCAGGTAATCAATGGTTGCAGGGTCCACATTGCACCCGGAAATGTTTGCGTACAGACGATCCAGGCGGTTCCCGCAGCCTGCGTCGACCAAGGCGGATTTCCCGTTAAAGCAGATCAGATAGCTGGCTGCATCTTCTGGAGCGGTATATCCGGCACCGCCGACCTGAAAGATTTCTGAAGTGATTTTAAGCTTCATATTCGGCCCGCTCAATCAGCTCCACCTGAATTTCCTTATTCAGCATGGTAAAATATGCGTTGTACCCGGAGATCCGGACCATGAGGTGTTTGTAGTTTTCCGGGTTGGCCATGGCATCTTTTAATGTTTCCGATGTCACCACATTAAACTGAAGCTGCATGCCGCCCATATCAAAATAGGTGTTCACATATGATGCCATGATATCCACGCTTTTTTCCCGGGTATCTTCCGGACTTAAATTCAGTTTTACATTAAACGCGATATTATTGTCCATGCATTCCGGATCCAATTGTGCCACGTCCCGGATATTATCCAAAAAGCTTTTAGATGCAGCAGGATGAGGAGTCAGGCCCGGTGTAAAGGCTTTGCCGTAAAGACGCCCTGATGGGAGCGCCCCGGAAAGGGAGCCGTAGGCCACATGCTGGGACATGGACCAAAATCCGGTGGTGTATTTTCCGCCTCTGTAATTGGTCTGGTTGTGGTGAATGTCATGAACCATGTGCGTAATCCGGTTGGCCATGTCAATGACCGCCGGGTTGCCAGACCCGAACCTGGGCACTTTGTTCATGATCATGCTTAGCAGCGCCGGATCATTTTCAAAATTGGTGTCAATGGCTGATTTCAATTTTATAAATGTAACGACTTTTTCATCAAACACCAACTGTTTGATCGCCATCATGGAATCAATTACATCCGCCAGTCCGATATTGGATGTGCCGGACGTGTTGTATCTGGCACCGCCTCTGGTAATGTCTGTCGCGTTTTCAATGGAACCGGCCATCATGGACGACAGTAGCGGGGTTGGGCGGTAGGCCACATGCGCTTTGGCCAGCATATTGTTAAATTCAATGGCCTGGCAGATTAAATATTTGGTTTGTGCGGCATAGGCATTAAAAAAATCATCAAATAATTGAAAATCATTATTTTCAATGCTACCGGTTTTCGGGCCCGGATCCCAGTTCATCAGCGGGTGGGACCCGTTGTTTAACGCCATTTCAAGGGGTGCGACCATATTAAATAAGATAGAACCGGTATGCCCCATATGTTTTCCGGAAATGGTCGGTTCCACGCATCCGGTGGCAGACCAGTCGCGCATATCTTCAACCGGATAATCATGCTGTTCGAGCGCTTTAAACACGGCCTTGTCATTATGCATGGACGGAGTTCCGGCAGTGATGATGTTGACCTCACACAACCGTTTCAAATAGGTGTTGGAGTTGACATCCGGGTGAAACCGGGCATTGACATTCACGTCACGCAGGCCAAGGATTTCAGCAGCTTTTAGCATGATATAGGTCATATCATTAACCGCATCCTTGCCGTCCGGTGTCATACCGCCGATGGTGAGCGCCTGAGTGGAAGATGCGCCGCCGAATAAATAGTTGCCAATATCCGGCGACAAGGGAAGATGGTCGGAAAATCGTAAAAACAGGCTGCCGATCAGTTCGATGGCGGTTTTGATATTTTTTGCCTGGTCCTCCCTTGTTTTAATTTTTTTCATATCCGATATAAAATACGGTTGCAGCAACTGATCCAGGCGGCCGAATGAGAAACCGGTATTGGCATTTTCCAGGTTTAGCGCCACCCAGGAGATATTCAGCAGGTTGGCGGCTTCATCCAGGGTCTCTGCCGGTTGCATAGGGACTTTGGCGCAGATGTTTGCCAGGCGGATGAGTTCTTTTTGTCGTTTTAAATCAGTTTCTGATTTGGCCTGATGGGTGGCGGTTTTTGAAAGGTTGTGCGCATACGTATTAAGCCCTTCAAGGGTGATTTTCATGGATTCCAGAGAAATGGTTTGTTCTTTGCTTAAATCCTTATTATCCAGTTGCTGATCAATATCATCCATGATTCCGGATGTCCCTTTTGTCAGCAGGGTTTTAAAATCCGGGATAGTATGGGAAATGCCCACGGATTTCCAGACAAAATAGGCCACCCACCGTTCTTCAATGCGCTGGCAATGGGGATAATCATAATTCGTGCGGACAAATTCCCGGAAATTTCGCTTGGCCCAGAATGGGAAGATGTCATTGTGCAGTTTTGCTGCGGTTTCATCTGAAATGGCATAGGGATTTAAAATACGTTTGTCAATTGACCCCAGCTCTCCCCAGACCATTACTCCCTGAGCATCCGGGTACACAATCACGCCAATGGTATCATTGATGGTGGTGGTTCCGGCGATCAGGTCGTTTTTGCGGATAATGGGTTTTTTATTTCCCATCAGATATTTAAATGCCAGGGCCTGCCGGCATTCCGGCACCCACTCTTTTCCGGTGTTGTCTTTTTCAAACCCGTTTTCTCTATACCAGTGGGTTAGAAGCTCGGCGCGTTCTGCACAAATCTCCGGTTTAATATTAAAATAATCATCATGAAATTTTTCCAGTCGCGGGAAATCCGTTAAACCGAATTCAGACAGAAAGGGATCCGGCAAACAGACAACGCCGGGGTCTTTTTCATGACCGGAGCCTGGGGTTTTCATTCGATAATGGCGTCTGTTGACAAGGTCTTGTGATAGCTGCGGCTTGCATTGATTGTAGTTCCTCTTTCGGTCGGCAATGTCTGATTGATGGGCCTTTTCAAGCATTTTCTGATGCTTGCTACCCATGAGCAGGGAGACATAATAATTAAAGAGCTGAAGGTAGGCGAGGTTGCCGTCAAGGATCATCCGGTTTTTTAAAATCAACCCGAGGACTTCATTGGGTGTCACCTGCAACATTTCTATGAGCGCTTTTTCATCGGAAAAGCGAAGAATCACATCCACGTCTTCTTCAATTTTTCGAATCACGGACATTTTACCATTAAAAAACACCGCTGTCTGCCTGATGCTCTCGGTATCGGTTTGAAATCCGATCTTAAAATTTATCCATCCGTCGGTTCCTTTGAGATAGGCGTTGAATTTTTCCCGTCGGTTAAAAAGAACCGCCATCAGCTGGAGGAGGATGTGGGACAATGAATTAAATACCAGGCTTTTGCCTTTGTTTTTAAAGCGTTGGCCGGTAAAATTTTTTACGGGTGTGACAAGAAGAGTGGACATGAATTTTTGAATGTTTTGGGTGTTCATTTTTTCTCTCCTGCTGAGTGCGTATATTTTTATATATGATACCGTTTTCAACCAAATATTTAGCGGGAGGGGATAAACCCCGCCCCTACGGGAAAAACCATAAATCCCATGTAGGGGATGGCTTTATGCCCTCCCGGGAATCTTCCTGTATTTGTTAAATCGTGAATTAAGCGATTAAACAAAACGTTATTCTTCACCTTTTGGCTTGATCGCAATTTCCATCAAATCATTGATTAATCGGTAAATCAGTTCTTCTGACGCTTCTTCAACTTCTTGTAAAACGCGGCTGTTAAACAAGTTGACCACGCCATGAAGCGTGCTCCAAATGACAATCGTCCGGTACAGGGCTTCTTTTTCGTCAATGGCTTTATTCCCATCATAGAGATCCATGACCGTCCGGGTCGTAATTTCAGATACCTTAAGCGCGGTCTGTTTTTCGATGAATGCGGTGGGTTCCATGGGCGTGCCTTTGTAGTCCGCATATTTGGGGGTGTTCCGGCTGAACATGATCTCATAATAATCCGGGTATTCAATGCCGAATTTAAAATAGGCGTGCATCATGGCATGAAGTCTATCGCGGATGGGTTGGTCTGAGTTATAAATTTCGGAAAACCGGTCCACCAGCATTTGAAATCCTCGGGTCTGAATGGCAAGGTACAGGTCATCCTTGTTCTCATAATAATTGTAAATGTTGGCGGCGGTCATTTTCAAACGCGTGGCTAACTTGCGCATGGACAGGGCGTCAAAGCCGTCGTCGCACATTAATTTCAGGGCGGTTGTCAGAATATCATGTTTGACGATTTCAATTTCTTCCGGACTTCGAATGGCTTTGGGCATAATTTTCCTCTCCCAGATTTCTCACAAGCCGGAGCACTCCATGGACTGCGTTATTTAGCCATTGAAGTAAAGGATTACGGCTTCGTCGCTGAAATGCCTTGTTCCTGAATCACTCCGAATCGTGAGAAATCAGGGTAACAATTAAATATTTTTATACTTAACAGTGTTAAATTAACATTGTTAATAATAAAAGTCAAATAAAAATCAGCATTGTTTCGCCGTTCTTCTTTGTGTTTCGCCGTTTTTCTTTAAAAGGTACTGAAAATTGAGGATAATCAAAGATTCTAATCTTATTGAAGTAAAATGAAAAGCTTCCAAATAACTCATCCATAACCTTTTGAAATGATAGGCAAGTTATTTTTCTGATACAGTGGTAATTCGTCACCATGAAAAGCTTTTTACGAAGCCGTCACTTTTAACTTTTCCGGTTTATCCGGGTTAGGGTAAATATATTTCATCATCTGTTCAATCACGGATTCAACAGAATATTCTGTTGAATCAATCAAAATGGCATCGTCAGCCGGTTTGAGGGGTGCCGCTTTCCGGGAGGAATCATTATTATCCCGGCGCTGCATATCCGCTTCTACTTCTGCCAATTTCTGGGGTGCTTTTTCTTCAAGTTCTTTGTGACGCCGGGATGCCCGAACCTTTAAATCCGCTGTCAGGAAAAACTTGACATCCGCTTGAGGAAACACGACCGTTCCCATATCACGACCTTCAAAAACAGCCGCTTTTTCCGCCCCCATTTTACGTTGAATCCCCAGCAGTGCCTTTCTTACCACCGGATGGGCGGAGACCGCCGAAGCCATCATGGACATCTCCGGCGTCCGGATATCATCCGAGATATCGATTTCCCCGGAATAAAGGCACACGCCCTTATTCTTACGGACAAACCTTAATTCCAAATCATTACACAGGGCCTCAAGCCGATGTTCATCGTCAACAGAAATGCCTTTTACCTTTGCTTCAAAGGCAACACCCCGATACAGCGCCCCGGTATCAATATATTTATATTGCAATCGGTCTGCCAAAGCCTTGCTGACAGTCGTCTTTCCGGCACCAGCCGGCCCGTCAATGGTAATAACAAGGTTTTTCATAAAACCTCCGCAGTTGGACTCCCTTATACTGATATATTACGAAGCTCCAAAATAATTAAATTTTATGCGAATAGTGACTAAAGTTTAAAGTGACCTAAAGTGCCTAAAGTTAAGGACTGCGCAGTAGGCGCCATCATTTTTAATAAAAATTAACGATGCCGGAGGCATCAACCTTAACTTTAGTCACTTTTTACTTTAGATCACTTTCAACTCTATTTATTTCAAAACTGTTTCCAACGCCTCTAAAAATCGGACATTCTCGACACGTGTACCTACGGTTATCCTGATATATTCCGGATATCCATAGGAAACCATAGACCGGACAATGACCCCTTGCCTGAGCATCTTTTCAAAAACATCCCCGGCATTTTGCTTCACATCAATCAGAAAAAAATTGGCCTGGGTCGAAAAATAATCCACGTCCATTTCTTTTAATTCATTCTGCATAAATTCCAGCTCCGAATGAATCAATTGACGGGTCTCCTTTAAAAATTCCTCATCATCCAGGGCTGCGGTGGCACCCGCCTGGGCCAGAATATTGGTATTAAACGGCTGTCTTACACGATTCAGCATTGCGGCCATCTCCGCCGGCATGACCCCATATCCGATACGGATACCTGCCAGGCCATATGCTTTGGAAAATGTTCGCAGCACGGCCAGCGGTCGATCACCTGCGATTTCATTGAGCCCGTTTAAACATTCAGGATCACAGGCGAATTCAACATAAGCCTCATCTAAAACCACGACCACCGGCAGCGGTATTTTTTCCATAAATACCTTAAAATCAGCAGTTGTAATATGAGAACCAGTGGGATTATTGGGATTGGTAATAAATATCATTTTTGTCTTTTCAGACACCGCAGCGACCATGGCATCGAGATCGACCGACAGATCCTTTAACGGCACCATTACCGGTACTGCATCAACGGTTCGCACAAATATCTCATACATCAGAAAAGACGGAGATGTCATGATTGCTTCATCACCGGCCTCAAGATAGACCCGGGCCAGCATACCAATCACGTCATCCGATCCGTTTCCCAGCACGATCTGTTCAGGCGCGACCCCAAGCTTACCCGCCAGTTTGTTCACCAGATGATATCCGCTGCCGTCCGGATACCGGTGCAGATTTCCAAGGACCGCCTGCATGGCTTCAACCGCCTTGGGGGAAGGCCCCAGCGGATTTTCATTAGATGCCAGTTTAATGGGAGCTTTAATTCCATATTCCCGTTCCAGTTCCTCTAACGGCTTTCCAGGTTTATATGGTTTTAAGGATAATATATTGTCAGGAATTTTTAGTTTCATTTGTATATTCTCTAAATTATGAATTGCTTAAATTTAAATTCCAATTCTCCGTAAGGCTGATTTTTTCATTTACAGGCTTTCGGGGTGGGACTTATAATAATCGGCCAAATAGACTCCCTACGTTCTGATTTGTTTCATAGCGCGGCATCCGGGATGAAGCTGTCGCTCAGCTACCGCAATTCCCGGCTAACAATGCCAGAGGACAAATCAGAATATATAAATAAATCTAAATCCCGCCGGCCAGAAACCTGATTCGTTCATTTGCAAGGCTTTCAGGGTAAAGCTGTATGCAGTTATACCGCGAACCCTGAGTAACGCAGCAAATGGGCCAATCAGGTTTTCCTGATTGCGGGATTTTTGGTTTTCCAACGCTTATGCACCCAAAACCACTGATCCGGATATCGGCGAATCACATCTTCAAGTACCCGGTTATACTGCCGGGTGGTGGTTTTAATATCTTTTTCCTTGTCACCGGTTCTAATGACCGGCACTTCAGGTCCGAACTCGACCCGGTATCCACCCTCTTCTCTTAAAAGGAACAACGGTATAACCGGCGCATCCGTCCTTAATGCAATGAGCGCCAGCCCCTTGTTGGTACATGCTTTTCGATTAAAAAAATCAACAAAAACACCAGACCGCACAGGGGTATTCTGATCCAGGAAAATACCGATCAATTCTCCTTTTTTTAATCCCCGCAATATCGGCCGCATGGCGTTTTTTTTGGGATACAGGGTCGTCCCATAACTGCCCCTTAAATTAATAAAAAAAAGATCCAAAGGCTTAAAATCCAGCGGACGATATATAGCACTCATGGAATAACCGAGCATTTTCGCCGGCAGGGACATCAATTCCCAGTTTCCCATATGCCCGGTCAGCACCAAAACACCCTTGCCTTTTTTATGGGCATTTTTCAAATAATGCAATCCATAGACATGGAAATACTTTGAAAATTCTTTTTTCTTTAACCGAAGCAACCACCCGATTTCAAATACAATAAAAGCCAGATTACAAAAAACTTGCCGAGCCAGTTTTCGGATTTCATCAGTATTTTTCTCTGTGCCGAACACATGAGTCAGGTTTTCCAAGGCCACATTTCTATGCCTTCTATCCACAATAAACCATAACCGCCCTAAAAAATTCGCTATTTTTATAGCTGAATTCCGGGGAATCAAGCCGATCAGAGAAAACAGGCCGAAAATAATTTTATATAAAATTGCTTCCATAAGCGACAACATAAAAATTCGCGACACCTTCAAATTATCAGTTCTTGTTAAAAATCAGCAGGTATCATATCTTTTTTGAATCTGCAATCAATAAACTGTCAACAAACATTGAACGCCACCCGCTGTAAGCATAGAGGGACTTACACCATACCAGTATGAACTGATTGAAAATTGCATAAAAAAACTGCCCATAATCGCCTGAAAATGATATATGCTACCCATCATGACAGGAACAGGAAAGGACCATAAATGAGCAAAATTCTTAAAAAAACAATTAGTTCAAGCTGGTTTCAAGGATTTGTATTCCGGTTTATCCACATGTATGCGGCAACATTTCGCTTAACCGTGGAAAATGAAAAAGAATGGATGAATTATTTAAAAAATGGCGGTCGGGTATTGCTGTGTGTATGGCACCAGCAGTTTTTTTCTGCCATCCGTTATTTTAAAAATTATAAAGAATTCGCACCCGGCCTGATGATCAGCAGAAGCGCGGACGGCGACCTCATTGCCGGTGTGGCCAGCCGGACCGGTTGGCGGCCTGCCAGAGGCAGTTCCTCCAAGGGGGGGAAAAGCGCCATGATGGAGGTGATTAGTCATTTGAAAGAAACCGGGTTAGCTGCTCATATTCTTGACGGGCCCCGGGGACCCATCGGCAAAGTCAAAGCCGGCGCCATCAGCATTGCATTGGCTGCGGATGCGGTCATTGTTCCTTTTTATATATCTGCTGACCGCGCCTGGTATTTTAACAGCTGGGATAAATTTTTTATCCCTAAACCATTTGCCAGGGTCACATTAAAATATGATAAAATAATCAGACTTCAAACGCCCAACACAGAATCTGAATTTGAAGCACTGAGATCTCAAATTGAAAATACTATGATAGAAAAACTGATAATCTCTAACCCGGATAAACCGAAAAAGTTGAAATGAGCTAAAGTTAAGGATAAAAATGCACTTATTTGATCAGGATATGTCACTCACAAAAAAATCGCCTGATGTTTTTGAAGCAACAATAAGCAAAAACTGGTCGATTAACGGAAACCCTAACGGCGGCTACCTTTTGTCGATATTGGTCAATGCCTTGCTGCAAAGCAGTCACAAAAAATCCGTTGTCATCACCACCGCAACATATCTGGCCAAAACTATGCCGGGTAAAGCAGAAATTTTCATTGAAAATATCGCGCGTTCCAATCATTTTGACCGGTGGCAGGCCAGACTGGTTCAGGACGGAAAGGAAAAAATCCGGGCTTTTGGGACATTTTCTGACCATCAGGATGATCCGGCGGAAAACCGATATGAAAAATCAGCACCAGATCCAGCACCGAAAGAAAACTGCATACAAATTCCGCCCATGGCTGAAATGTATTTTTCGCTCTCATTTTATTAATAACGGAATCATAGAAAAAGACGGCGAAATATGGGATGAAAACAATAAACTGGTTGCCATTTCAAGACAAATCGCGCAATTTAGAAAAAAATCAAAAATAAGAGACGAATAACAATAAACCCATACAAGAAGGAATAACAATGACAGCAAAACAATGGAGCACCCCGCCGGAAATGCAGATTGATCCGGCAAAAACATACAAAATCATCATGGACACCACCAAAGGGGAAATCGAACTGGAACTGTATCCGGAACATGCGCCCAAAACCGTCAACAATTTTGTTTTCTTAGCCAAGGAGGGATACTATGACGGCATTTCATTTCACCGGGTCATCAACGATTTTATGGTCCAGGGCGGCGATCCTACGGGTTCCGGAAGTGGTGGGCCTGGTTACAACTTTGAAGATGAATTTACGGGAAATCCCCTGACTCATGAAAGAGGTGTCATCTCTATGGCCAATTCCGGACCGGGTACCAATGGGAGCCAGTTCTTTATCACTCATTCCCCGCAGCCCCATTTAAACGGACGGCACACGGTATTTGGAAAGGTCATTAAAGGAGATGATGTGGTAGATGCGATTCAACAGGGAGACAAAATGAACAAGGTCACGGCAGACGAAAAATAACCCCCCTAAAAAACGATTTTAAAATTTCAACCACACCCGGGGAGGCGGATCATATCAATCTTTAATCCCCTCCCCTCATTTACACACTATTCTTTTTCCCTAAAATAGACCAATAGAGTTTAAGCCCCATTACGCGAAAATACTCAATGGATTGAACATCGCATCCGGATTGGCGAACGAGTTGCGCATAATCATGAACAGGATGCAGAGCTGCTTCAGTGGTTGCGCTATAAAATAAAATGGCCAAATACCAGTTTAATTTTTGTAAAAGGCCCACAATCCCTTTTTCCGGAAACATAAATTCGCCCACAACAAAATATCCGCCCGGTTTGACGAGGGTGGCCAAATGATTTGCCACTTCATCCACCCGTTTTTCAGGAAAAACATTGAGAAAAAAATTGGCCACCACCATATCGTATTTTTCTGTATCCTGCAGGTTGAAAATATCATCATTAACACATGTCATGGACCCATTGATGTCCGAGCATTTATCCAGTCGGGCATTTAAATGCTTGAGCATGGTGGCCGAAAGATCAACCGCCGTCACATCAACACCCATTTTTGCGGCAGCAATCGCCTCGGTACCATGGCCGGCACCGGCCACTAACAGTTTTTGACCGGGTTTCAAATGTTTCAGCATCGTTGCCTTACACCTCGGGATTTGCCCTAAGCTGTAGATATTACCTGTGAATTCATATTGGAATCCGACCCACTTATACCCATCTTTCATGTTAACCCCTTTTTTTGAATGCCATCGTTTTGTTCATGTTGTTTATTGATCGTTCGCCTCATGAGTAGAAATGGTGCCGATGTCCAAGCAAAACAACCTGATAGATACGTCTGTTATATATTCTGCCTATACCATTAACATTTTAAAGAGTAAAGGGATTCAATTCTTGTCAAACCAACGATCATATCAAAATTTAACCCGGCCTTTAATGGGTGACACTTACACTTCTCTCATCGCTATGAAGTCTTTTGAACTGATATTGAAGTCACTTCGAAATCTGATGCTGGAAAAACAATATTATTTATGTTATTATTTATAATTAATTTCATTTACCTCAGACCGGACTAAAGAGTTTATATGAATATGCAATTAACTATGCAGGGAATAAAAGAAAACGGCTTGCATTTTTTACTGGGGAATACTGAAAAGTTTTCTTTTCACAGACAACTAATCAATGCGGCAACTCTTTTTTCAACAATTATTAGCCTTATGGGTGTTATTGCAAGTTATGTGATAGACCTGCAGCTGCTACCGTTGATTCTTTCATTCGTTTCTGTTGGGGTATTTTTTACACTTTACGGGATTGGCAGATGGAGGGGGTACTATGCCTGGGTGGTGTGGGCATATCTTATTTTTAATTATATCTTTTTATTCTTTTACTGGCTGCTTATTGACGCCTACATGGGGATTTGCCTTCCCATAATTCTCCTATTGACATGTATTCTTCCGATTCTTTTGTCAGGGTGGCAACTTTTCCTGGCACTTATTTCAAACTGCATTGTCCTTATGGCTGTTTATCTATCTGTCATCATATTCCCCAGGGATCTTATAAATCAAGAGCCTTCGATTCAATATCTGTTAGAAAGGTTTTTCAGCATGATCCTTCTAGGCGCAGGACTTTCACTGCCGGCATTACTCGTCAGCAGGAACTATCGTTTCCAGCAGGATCGTATCAAAAAGCTGACTTTAAGAGATGGGTTGACAGGCTTGCATAACAGGCAATTTTTTAATCAGATTTTTCAGCGCGAGATAAACAGATCCAGAAGAGATAATAAATATTTAAGTTTGCTGATGATAGATGTCGATGAGTTTAAAAATTATAATGATAAGTATGGCCATGAAAAAGGAGACGAGGCATTAATAAGCATCGGAAGGCTATTAATGCGTCTCACCACACGCGGCAGTGATTATGTGTTCAGGCTGGGCGGTGAGGAGTTTGCGGTTATTTTTTCAGGTCTGGATCCGGAGGCCGCCTGCGTATTTTCAGAAAAGATAAGGTCTGAGATCGAACACTTGGGAATTGAACATATCGGTAATAGCACAGGGATTTTTATGAGTGCATCATTGGGCTTGGCAGCGATCCTGCCATCTGAAGACATGAATATGGACTGGTATTATCATAAGGCCGATCAGGGATTATATGAAGCCAAGCAAGGCGGCAAGAATAAAGTCGGAATTGTTTAATCCCTTTTCCCATGGAACCCGGCGGCTCTCAGCTGGTATAATGTGTATAATGGGACGCCCTTTGAAAACGAGTTAAATCCAAAAAAGAAAATAGGGGCACCCATTTAAAAGACGGGGGCTTTATTCTTGACAAATTTATCAAAAATGAAGACCTTTCCCCAATTAATGTGAAAATTCCATCATGGAAATTACGCCGGAAATAAGAGATGCACTGGTCGATGTGGAACTGGTGTATGACAAAAAAGTTGCCGATGCCTTTGAAATCGGTATTTTAAACAACTGGCTCAAGTTGACCATAACCAGCGAGATCCTGATATGGGAACCCATTGGGCCGGGGGCAATGATATTCGATGAGATTGAGAAGGGATCTAATTCGATTGTAATGAAACGGCTGACGTAAAGGGACTATAATGCACTTATTATCCGGGCATTATGATTCTTCGGTGCCTGGCTGCGTGACAATGGGAGAAGGGGACACCACGTATTTTGCAATCAATCTTTTTTGATATTTGGTATTTGGTAAGAAATTAGATTATATTTTTCTAGTTTTTCGATAATTAAGTAAACTGGAATTCCGATAAAAAGCATTCTTGCATTCAGATGTATTCTAATGTATACCATTAGCATCTTTTTAAATATATATTATTCGGAGGTGTTCTCATGTCAAAAACAGTTACCTTAAGGCTTAATGAAAGATTATACAATATATTTCGCAATCTTGCAGTAAGCGAGAACAGGACCCTTTCAAACTTTATTGAGACTTCTGTTCTTCGTTTTATCGAACACAACCAGTTTGTTGATGAATACGAAATGACCGAAATCAAAAACAACAAAGAGTTAAAAGCAAGCTTAAATCGTGCATTTGAGGATGTAAATGCACAAAGGGGACATTTCGTTGACTGATTATCGTATTTTTGAGACAAAGGAGTTTATAAAAAAACTCAGTAAGTTAAACCCTCAAGACAGCGCTTTCATACAGAACAAACTTCGCACGTACGTTTACCCTCAGATAAAGCAGTCTCCATGGTTTGGGAACAACATTAAAAAACTCAAAGGATATACTCCCGAAACATGGCGGTACAGAATAGGAAAATTCAGACTCTTTTATATGATTGATAATGAAAAACAAATTATTTACATATTAACAATTGATCATCGAAAAGGTGCCTACAATTAAAAACCAATACAAATAATGGATGATGTCCCCTACGCATTTCCCCTGGCATACATACTGAAATAGCAACTGCCGCAGCTAACGCCGGAAAAAGCCTTAACAAGTGGATAGCTGACACGCTGGATCAGATTGTTCATTCTCTTAACTGTCGATTTGAACTCGTTCCCACGGAAGACCGTGGGAACCAGATAACTTGAAAGTATAGGAATTTCCATTTTTCGATAATTAAGTAAGCCGTCCCCGGAACTCGCGCGATCTATGGCAATAGAGACAATTTTAGTATGTTCGCCAAGATTGGTAATGGCTTGGTTTATAACTTCTTTTGCCATAAGAATATCATGGGTCTCAATAGTGGCAAAACGCATGGCGATGGGAAG
>JAGGYV010000157.1 GCA_021162325.1 Desulfobacteraceae bacterium
ATACAATTTAATCTGATTTACTGTGCGCAAATTTCAATACAATTTAATTTATTAAAGTCAATAAATGAAAGGGATGGATAGACGATGGCAGGGTATGTTTACACATTCGGTAATGGGAAAGCTGATGGGGATAAATCTCTAAAAAATCTGCTTGGGGGTAAAGGCGCGGGTCTGGCGGAAATGGCAAAACTCGGCCTGCCGGTTCCAGCCGGTTTTACAATTACCACCGGATGCTGCAAATATTATTTTGAAACCGATGCCAACTATCCCCCTCATTTAAATGATGAGGTTGAAAATGCCTTAAAACATATTGAGGGCATCATGGAGATGAAATTTGGTGATCCGGAATTTCCTCTTCTGGTTTCCTGTCGCTCCGGCGCTAGGACATCAATGCCCGGTATGATGGAAACAGTTTTAAATGTTGGCTTAACAACAAAAACCATTCCCGGAATGATCAAAAAAACAAATAATGAACGCTTTGTGTATGATGCCTATCGGCGTCTGATCATGATGTATTCTGATGTGGTAATGGAAAAATCAGAAGGGATTGAGCCTGAAGAAGGAAAAGGAATACGGGTGCAGCTTGAACACATCATGAATCAGATGAAAATCACTAAGGGATATGCAGGTGATACAGACTTTACAGTAAAAGACCTGAAAATTCTTTCCGAAAAATTTAAAGTAAAAGTCAAAGAGCTGCTAGGCGTCGAATTTCCGGATGAACCGCTTAAACAGTTGTGGGGCGCCATTGGCGCGGTTTTTAAAAGCTGGAAAGGCAAGCGTGCCATTTCATATCGCCGTATCGAAGGGATTCCCGATGAATGGGGGACCGCCGTTACCGTTCAAAGTATGGTTTTCGGCAATATGGGCGATACTTCTGCCACCGGTGTTGGGTTTACCCGAAATCCGGCAACCGGTGAAAATGTCCTTTTTGGTGAATGGCTGCCCAATGCTCAGGGGGAAGATGTTGTGGCTGGGATCCGAACGCCTAATCCTATCAATGAAGCAACGAAAAACGATCAGAATAAACACTTACCTTCTCTTGAAACTGCCATGCCGGAATCATACCAGCAATTACATGATATTCGAGATAAACTGGAAACCCATTTTCACAATATGCAGGATTTGGAATTTACGATTCAGGAGAATAAACTGTATATGCTCCAAACCCGTGTCGGCAAACGGACCGGTC
Organism: Desulfobacteraceae bacterium; assembly: GCA_021162325.1. GTDB lineage: Bacteria > Desulfobacterota > Desulfobacteria > Desulfobacterales > Desulfosalsimonadaceae > SURF-3. The sequence continues at coordinate 1,193 of JAGGYV010000157.1, forward strand.
TTGCAGCGCTGAACATGGCAATGGACATGTTACGTGAAGGTTCAATTGATGAAAAAACTGCTGTCACCAGAGTTTCACCTGCCCAATTAGATGAAATGCTTCATCCGCTGATTGATCCGGATGCTGAAACAAAATCCCGGGTAATTGCCAAGGGCCTTCCGGCTGGACCGGGCGGCGCATGCGGACATATTGTGTTTACTTCTGAAGATGCGGTACAATGGAAGAAAGAAGGGAAAAAAGTTATCCTTATCCGTGAGGAAACCAATCCTGAGGATGTCGAAGGCATGCGTGCCGCATCTGCTATTTTGACTGCCAGGGGCGGAATGACCAGTCATGCAGCGCTTGTCGCCCGAGGGTGGGGAAAATGCTGTATTGTCGGTGCCGGTGCGCTACAGGTTGATGTGGCTAATAAAAAAATTATAATTGATGACATTGAGTATTGTGAAGGCGATATCTGCACATTAAACGGCTCCAAAGGATTTGTTTACGCGGGCGAACTGCCGATGATTGATGCCACGGAAAACCCAAGGCTCTCAGAATTCATGTCTATGGTAGATAAATACCGGACGATGAAGGTGAGAACAAATGCAGAAACACCAGAAGATGTTACAATTGCCCGAAAATTTGGTGCTGAAGGAATCGGTCTGTTTCGAACCGAACATATGTTTTATGGTGAAGGATCGGAAAAGCCACTATTTTTGTTACGAAAAATGATTTTAAGCAACACGGAAGATGAACGTCGCGCCGCCCTTGACGAGCTGTTTCCCCATGTTAAAAATGAGATGAAAAAAACAATGGAAATTATGGACGGCCTTCCGATAACATTTCGCCTGCTCGATCCACCGCTGCATGAGTTTGTTCCGCACAGTAAGCAGAATCAGCAGGAACTTGCCAAAGCATTAAATATTGATGAAAAAACCATTGTCAAACGCAGTGAACTGCTTAATGAGAATAATCCCATGATGGGGCATCGCGGGGTCCGCTTGGGAATTACGTACCCTGAAATTTCTGAAATGCAATTCAGAGCGATATTGGAGGCGGCGGCTGAATTAATCAAAGAAGGGAAAAAATCTCATCCTGAAATCATGGTTCCGGTTACCTGTGATGTAAAAGAGCTTGATAACATGAAAATCCTTTTTGATAAAATATATAATGATGTGATTGCCAAATTTGAAATCGATAAAATCGATTATCAGTACGGCACAATGATTGAAATCCCCCGGGCCGCCCTGCTGGCCGATAAAATGGCGGGGACTGCGCAATTTTTCTCTTTCGGCACCAATGATTTAACGCAAATGACATTTGGATTCAGCCGTGACGATATTGGCGGCTTTATGGGGGACTATATTGATAAAAAAATCATCAAAAATGATCCGTTTCAATCACTGGATATTGAAGGGGTCGGTGCCTTAATTCAAATGGCCGTAAAAAAAGGCCGCGCCACACGTCCGAATCTGAAAATCGGTATCTGCGGAGAGCACGGCGGCGATGCGGCATCCGTGGAATTTTGTTATCAATGCGGGTTTGATTATGTGAGCTGCTCACCATTTCGCCTGCCCATCGCACGTCTGGCCGCAGCACAGGCGGCGATTTCAGCAGAAAATAAAAATCAATAAGTCTTTTTTTACTTAACCCAAAAACGATCAAAGCACCGATTGGCTACCGGTGCTTTTTTTCTTCTGCGTGGGTGTCGCTTTATTTTGTTTTATTTTATTGCCCGCTGCCGCATCAAATGATCAACCAGCACCAGGCTGACCATGGCTTCACAGACCACATTGATACGGGGAATGGCCGAAATATCATGACGCCCCTTGATTGAAATTCTGGTTGCTTTGTTACTGGTATCGACGGTTTTCTGTTCGATATGGATAGACGGTATCGGTTTAACCGCCACCCGAACAACGATTTCATCGCCATTGGATATCCCCGCCAAAATACCACCGGCATTATTGCTTAAAAAACCATCCGGCACAATCGGATCATTGTTCTGTGATCCACGTAGCGAAGCCGCACGGAACCCGGCACCGACTTCAACGCCTTTAACCGCCCCGATACTCATGAGGGCTTTTGCAAAGTCTGCATCCAGCTTATCAAATACTGGTTCCCCCAAACCGGGTGGCACATTTTTTGCGATAATTTCAACAACACCACCCAAAGAATCTCCTTCCAGCCGGACCATAGCGACTTCTTCTTCCATCAGTTTTGCCGCTGTCATGTCCGCACACAAAAACATATTTTCAGACATTGCCTGACGATCAAACGTCTCCGATGAGATACTTCCCAGAGATGTTGTATGGACAAAAATTTCAATATTTTCTTTTTTTAAAACAGCGTTTGCAACGGCACCGGCCGCAACCCTTCCCACGGTTTCACGGGCAGATGACCGCCCTCCCCCGCGCCAGTCACGGATTCCATATTTTGCCTGATAGGTTAAATCACCGTGTCCCGGCCGATAGATGTCGGAGATTGACTTGTAAGCACTTGATTTCGCATCACGGTTTTTCACCATGATCATTATCGGTGTGCCGGTCGTCTGGTTTTCAAACACACCGGAAAAGATTTTTGCCGTATCTGATTCTTTTCGGGATGTACTCGTTACAGAACTTCCAGGACGACGGCGGTCCAGCATTTTCTGAATGATCGATTCATTCATTTCAATTCCGGACGGGCATCCGTCAACCACTACACCAACGCCTTTGCCGTGTGATTCTCCCCAGGTTGTAATTTGAAACAATTTCCCGAATGTATTGCCTGACATGAAAATTCCTATTGGTTTTAAAATATTGAATCGTTTTGACTATTTAAAAACATTTAAGCGGCTGCCGCATATTTGATAATTTCAATTTCCGCTTGTTCATTAACACTATCAAAAATTTTCTCCAGGTGTTTCAATACATGATCTTCCATCATATATTCATTGCAGCCAGAGCATTGAGAAATAGGCAAATCCTTTATAATCACAATGCTCATTTCATTCAACTTGAATGGAAGACTGGTAACAATGGCCTGCATTTCAGAACCACAAACATGACATCTCATGAAGATTGCCTCCTTTTTTTCAAGCATTTTTCCCAATCAATAAGATTCGGGAAATAAGCAGTGATAATACGAATATTATTCCTTTCAACATCAGCAGCAAAGAGAATATGGAATTCAGAGTCCTGATAACTGGAATACACGAGATAGCTCAGAAAATATTTATCTTTCGGGGATTTTTCAATGATTTGATAATTATCGACGGAATCAAGGATAAATTTTCTGGGGATAAATCTTCCTTTCATGCGCATATTGACATGATACGTCCAGAAAATTTCTTGGTTTTTTACGCATCCTTGAATAAATTTTAAAGGATCTCCCGGAACCATTCGCTGAGTAGCAATCATTTATTGAAATCTTTCCTTTTCCATAATATTCAGGTGCATTTTTTAAACATTCGTTACTGACTCCATTTTATTTTAAATATTTTTTAACTTAGTGTATTCAGCGTTGTTTTGTCAATCATATCCTCAAAGCCGTGAAGCGGAAACATACTGAAAATGCAAATTGTTTTGAAACTATATCCCGATAAAATCAATGGCTAAAAACAAAATTGTCTGCGGATTATGCCACGATAAGGAGTTGTGAATCCGACCAACTTCTGCATTCATCTCCTCACTCCCTCACGGTCGCGGCTCTGATTGGTTTTAACCTTCATCTTCTCACTCCCTCACGGTCGCGGCTCTGATTGGTCATACATTCTCTCAAATACTTCCCAGAAATCAGGAAATGACTTTTCCACACATTGTTCATTTTTAATTTCTATTCCCGACACCCTGAGTCCAGCAACTGAAAAGGACATGGCAATGCGATGATCATCATAGGTTTCTATGATGGCTCCATGTGGGGCACCGCCAATGATAACCAGGTCATCATTTTCTGATTTTGCCGATATTCCCATCCTGGTCAGTTCGTTGATTACCGCACTTAAGCGATCACTTTCCTTTACTTTCAAATGGGATACATTTTTTATGATCGTAGTGCCTTCGGCAAATGCGGCAATGACTGCAAGGGTCGGTACCAGATCCGGCATGTCGGCCATATCCACTTCTATGCCGGTCAGCTTGCCGCCGGTAACCGTGATGCCGCCTGATTCATGCGTCACCCGACATCCCATGGCCGATAAAACATCCACAAAACGAACATCCCCCTGGATGGATTGTTTGAATATGCCGTTTACCGTTATCGCATGCCCGGTGATTGCGGCTGCCGCCCAAAAATAACTTGCCTGGGAGCAATCCGGTTCCACAACATAACTGCCGGACTGATAGCATTGACTGCCAGGAGTTTTAAAATAATCATACCCGGATCTTACAACATCAACACCAAACCGGGACATGATATCGAGTGTCATATCAATGTAGGGCTTAGATACCGGACCGTGAGTCACATGAATTTCCATGCCGTTTTGTGAATAAGGCGCCATTAACAGCAACCCGGAAAGAAACTGGCTGCTGATACTGCAGTTTAAGTCAACCGTTCCGCCAGAAAGTTTTGTACCGATCACCTCAACCGGCGGGCAGCGATTATTATTGATTGATACCGCCTGTACACCCATCTGGCTTAAACCATCCAACAGATGATGTATCGGTCGTTCATGCATCCGGTCGGAGCCGGATAATACATAACGGCCGTTGCCGATCGCTGCTAATGCGGTCAAAAGCCGCATGGAGGTCCCGGAGTTTCCCAAAAAAATGGGTCTCTCACACGAATTCATATCTCCGTTGCACCCGTTCAGGATTAAGCCCTCCGGCTTTTTTACAAAAGACGCGCCGTATTGGTTTAACGCAGACAATGTATAATTCGTATCATCACTGTCCAGGCAATTTTCAATGAAACATGACCCATTTGATAATGCTGCGGCAATAAATATACGGTGGGTATAACTTTTTGATCCCGGAACAGTCACCGCCGTATCATGAATTTTTTCAGTTTTTATTTTCAGCATGGATTTTTCATCTCATTCGCCTGTTATGTTAATTCCTAATTCCTAATTTAATCCCCGATTCCCCTCATGACTGCGCTCGGGGGTATGACCCCAGCAATTTAATATATTTACAATAGGGTTTCATCCGTTCGATGGTATGTTTAATTTTTTCATCGGCAATATGTCCATCAAAATCGACAAAAAAGAAATAACTCCAGTTCTCATGTTTTGTCGGGCGCGATTCCATTTTCGACATGTTGATGCCGGACTCGGCAATCGGTTCAAGAATTTTAAACAATGCGCCAGGCACATGAGAAATAACAAACATAATAGATGTTCTGTCGCATCCGGTTGGACTCGGCTCATCTTTTCCAATCAACAAAAAACGGGTAATATTATTGGAGTGGTCCTCTATGTTGGTTTCAAGAATCTGAAGCCCGTAGATGTGGGCGGCTTCGCTGTTGGCGATGGCTGCGGTCTTTTCTTCTTTCGACGCTTTTAGTGCTGCATGCGCGGTGCTGTTACATTCGGACAAAACCGCATTGGGAAGATTTTTCCGTATCCACCCCCGGCACTGAGCCAGTGCCTGGGGATGTGAATAAATCACTTCAATATCCTCAATCCGGCTGGATCCGGACAAAACCGCGTGTGAAATATTCAAATATTTTTCCGCACAAATTTTCAGATCCGATTCGAAAAAAAGATCTAACGTATGGTTAATCGCGCCTTCAATTGAATTCTCAACTGGAACAACACCATAATCGCATTTGCCATTGTGCACATCGATAAAAACATCGCGAATGCCGGTTTGCGGGATAAAGGTTGACGAATGCCCAAAAAGTTCCATGGCGGCAATATGCGTAAATGTGGCCTCCGGACCGAGATAGGATATACGGGTCGGTGTCTGTATTTCTCTGCTTGCGGAAATAATATCCGTAAAAATCTGATGCAGTGCCTGTGTTTTAAAAGGGCCTTTGTTTAAATCGTTAAGTCGCTGCATAACCTGATTCTCACGGGATTTATCATAAACAAAGCTGCCTTTTTCCTTTTTAATATCCCCGATTTCTTTTGCGATTAACAACCGTTTATTGATTAAATCCAGAATTGATTCATCAATTTCGTTGATTGAAAGCCTCAACTGACTGATTTTGCGGTCCGTCTGGTTACTATCGATAGCGTTCATGCTGTTTAAACTTCCCAGAATTATTTTTCAGTGATGGTTTCATTAATCTTCATGCCAAAATGCCGGCCGCTTTCTTCAATGGCCACCAGCACTTTATCCCCCAGACGTAAATTAACAACAGAAACCGGTTTCCCTTCAGGGGTGGTCAATCGGATGGTCTCCGCATTCTGCAAGATAGTGTTGATTTCTTTTCCTGCCACAGTTGCTTTAATCAGCATCATCGGTCTTTTTTCGATTTTAAGACGACCCACCATACCAACAGTGGCGCTGCCGGTAAAATCAGTAATCAGGACCTGGTCTCCGGCTGAAAGCTCGGACAGATACCGTGTTTTACCACCGGGAACCCTTGTATATGCGTGTACCGCTCCGGCATTCACCCGAAACGGGCGGGGAGCAACATAGGGATTGTCAATGCTTTCCGAATGAACCAGAAAAAGCGCACTACTGGCATTACCCACCAGCAGACCTTCGCCTATTTTCATTTCCGTACACGTATCCACGCACACCCGGTCTCCCATGCCGACTTGTTTAATTTCCGTAATTTCCGCAACGTCCAGAGGAATCTGATCTGTTTTTGCACTCAGTACACCCAGCGCTTTTTTTAGCGCCAATAAATCATCCGTGCATAAAAGGATATGGTCGACGCCTTTTTCAAGAATTCCAAAGGCAGTTTCCGCTTCTTCCAGGCTATGAACCTGAGCAATCACGCCTTTGGCGCCTTTGGCGATCAAATTTTCCAACGGAATAATGGACCAGTCCGTACATTCCAGAATGACCTTCTTATCATGGCACATTTTTACAATTTCATTTTCATCTTCACCGCTTTGAATTTTAAACACCACGACATCCTCACCCGGCTTTATATCACCATCATCTGATATGGTTTCTATGCGACCGAGCGCTTTTACCTTCTCCGCATAACCGGACGGCACCATCACGCCATCAGCACCGCCTTCAATGGCTGTGGTAACCAGTTCTTTATTCCAGGGGTCAATTTTTACCCAGATCTTTCGCATGCGTATGTCCTCTCCATTTTTTTGGCAAAATTAAATCTTTCATAATTATAGAATCAAACCGAAGCATAAAATTAAATTTTTAAGTAACCATTTTTGACAAACTCGTAAAAAGTCGGATTTCGATGGCAAAGAAAAAAGTTCCACCAAATCTTAAAATTGGCGAGGCGCGCAAATCCTGAGTGATGATTCGTACTTAGCGTACTTTGAAGAGACGAAGGA